>JAOPVN010000222.1 GCA_025966175.1 Modestobacter sp.
TGATCGCGTTCGCCCGCACCCAGCTGGCCGACTTCAAGGTGCCGCAGTTCGTCCGGGTGCTCGAGGCGCCGCTGCCGCGCAACGCCGGGGGCAAGGTGCTCAAGAGCCCGCTGCGCCAGGTCACCGAGTGGACCGCCGTCCCGCGCTGACCCGGTGGGCCTTCGGTACCGAAGGTACGAAGGCGGCCGGGTCGGGCCGGAGACGAGGCAGCCGGCCTCCGGCAGGTGGCCGTGGTCGACGCCGCGGGCCGGGTGGCGGGGTTCACCGGCGACCAGAACGTGGCGGCCGCCGGCAGCCGGGCGGGCCACCAGGTCGTGGCGCAGGGCAACATGCTCGGCGCCGACGCCGTGTACGAGTCGATGATCGACGCCTACGAGAGCAGCACCGCGCCCTTCGCCGAGCAGCTGCTGGCCGCGCTGCGCGCCGCCGAGGACAACGGTGGCGACGCCGCGGGTCGCAGTCGGCCGCGATCAGGATCGTCTCCGGGGAGCGCACCGACGCGCCCTGGGAGCAGACGCTGGTGGACATCCGGGTCGACGACCACGTGGACCCGATCGGGGAGCTGACCCGGCTGCTGGCGCTGCACCGCGCCTGCGAGACGCTCGGCGCCGCCATGTTCACCCCGGGCCTGCTGATGGGCGCGTTCGACGACGTCTCCGCGGCCGAGCTCGACGCCTCGCTGGCCGCGTTCGAGGAGGTCTTCGCGGCAGCGCCGCACTTCCGGGCCTACCGGAGCTCAGCGAGGGACCTCGACCAGCGGCGCCGGCAGGTCGTCGCGGACCACGACGCCGTCCTTCGCGACCAGCACCACCCGGGAGACCGCGGTGATGTCGGCCGTCGGGTCGCCGTCGACGAGCACCAGGTCGGCGCGCTTGCCCAGCTCGACGGTGCCGACGGCGTGCAGCACGTCCAGGTTCTCCGCCGCGTTGCGGGTGGCCGCGACGACGGCCTGCATCGGCGAGAGGCCCAGCCCGACCATCAGGGCCAGCTCGTCGGCGAGGTCCTCGTGCGGGTTGAAGGGCGTGCCGGCGTCGGTGCCGGCGGCGATCTTCATGCCCGACCTCACGGCGGCCACGAAGCTGTCCCGGCTGTGCTGGAGCTGGTCCTCGGCCTTCTCCACCACCCAGGCCGGCACGCCGTTGGCGACGCCGGCCTCCACGATCCGGGACACCGCCAGCAGGGTGGGCACCAGGAAGGCGCCCCGGTCCAGCGCCAGCTGGAGGGTGTCGTCGTCCAGGTGCATGCCGTGCTCGATGGAGTCGATCCCGGCCAGCAGGGCGTTGCGGATGCCGGCGTTGCCGATCGCGTGCGTGGTCGCCCGCCGTCCGGAGTTGTGCGCCTCCTGGGCGACCACCGCCAGCTCCTCGGGGAGCAGCGCGACGTTGTTCGGGTCCACCCCCGCGGTGAGGACGCCGCCAGTGGCCATCACCTTGATGAAGTCGGCGCCCTCCTTGATCTCCGCCCGCACGGCCCGGCGGACGGCATCCACCCCGTCGGCCTCCCGGCCGATGAAGTGCCCGTGCCCGCCGGTCATCGTGATGACCCGGCCGGCCGCGACGACCCGGGGACCGGGCACCAGGCCGGAGTCGATGGCCTTGGCGAGGTCCAGCACGATGCCGCTGGCCGCGCCGCAGTCCCGCACGGTGGTCACGCCGGTCTGCAGGGTGAGCGCGGCCATCGTCGCCGCGCGCAGCGTGGCCAGTGGCACCGAGTCCTCGGCCACCTGAGCGGCGAGGTCGGGGCTGGCGTCGCTGCTCAGGTGGACGTGGGCGTTGATCAGCCCGGGCAGCAGGTGCCGCCCGCCGCCGTGCACGACCGCGTGGTCGGGCACGGACGGCGCCTGGTCGTCCGGGCCGATCCACTCGATGCGGCCGCCGGAGCAGAGCACCGAGGTGCCCGGCCGGGCCGCCGCCCCGGTGCCGTCGACGAGGGCGACGTCGCGGACCAGCAGGGGGGCGGCGGTGGTGGTGGTCAGCCCGCGCATCGGAGATCTCCTCGCAGAAGGGGGGTCACGGCTTGAGGTAGCGGTCGAACCACTCGGTCAGCGCCGCCAGCCGCTCGATCCGGCCGGCCAGGTCGGCCACCACGTACGGGCCGATGTGCGACATGCCGGGCAGCCGGAGCATCTCGGTGGGGCAGCCGGCCAGGTGCAGCAGGTTGTAGAAGACGTCGCCCTGACCGGTGGGGCAGCGCAGGTCGTCCTCGTGCTCGATGACCAGCGTCGGGGTGATGCAGTCGGCGGCGTAGGTGGCCGGCGACTGCCGGACGTAGGGCGCCATGCTGACCGGGCCGTGCCCGGGCTCCTCGCCCATCCACGCGCCGACGACCTGCGGGATGTCCGAGCCGATCATCCCGTTCCAGTCGGTGACCGGGCACTCGGCGATGCCGGCGGCGAACCGGTCGCTGTGGGTGACCAGCCAGGAGGTCAGGTAACCGCCGCCGGACAGCCCGAAGGACCCGAGCCGGTCGGGGTCGACCAGGCCCAGGGAGATGGCGTGGTCCAGACCGGCGTGGATGTCGCCCGCGTCGTGGTTGCCCCAGTCGGCGACCAGCACCTTGGCGAAGTCCTCGCCGTAGCCCGACGAGCCGCGGAAGTTCACCAGCAGCACCCCGTAGCCGGCGGAGGTGAACAGGTGGTCGTCCATGGAGAACCCGTGGCCGTAGACGGCGAACGGGCCGCCGTGGATGTTGACCACCGTCGGGTAGGGGCCCTCGCCGCCGACCGGCTCGAGGAACCAGCCCTCCACCGGGGTGCCGTCGGCGCCGGTGAAGTGCAGCTCGTGCACGGTGAACGGCGGTTCGGCCAGCCACGCGCGGTCCAGCCCGGAGGCCGGCACCTCGCTGCGGTCGGTCAGGTCGAAGACGGTGAGGGTGGCGGGGTCGGCGAACGTGGTGCGGGCCAGCAGCACCCGCGAGCCGCGCAGCACGATCGGGACCACGGAGAAGTCGCCGGTGTGCACCGTCTCGCCCTGCCCGTCGGCGGTGGCGATCCGGTGCAGGCTCAGCCGGCCACCGGTCTGCAGGTGGAAGTACACGTCGTCGGTGGCCCGGTCGACCAGCAGCTTCGGCTCGAACAGCGCGCTGTTCATGCCCATCTGCATCATCCCGCCGATCTGCCCGTCCAGGGTCAGCCCGAGCGGGGTGTCGGCGCCGGTGGCCGGGTCGTGCACGACCAGGTCCACCTGCTGGTAGACCTCCCACTCCGAGGTCCGCACGATCCGGCCGTCGGAGAGCCACGCGGCCGACGGCGGGGCGATCAGGCGGTCGGACTCCACGACGACGTGCGTCCGGGCGCCGTCGGCGGTCACCGTGCGCACCGTGACCGCGGCGGTCGAGGGCTCGGCGAAGGTGTCGTAGAGCAGGGTGCTGCCGTCGGGCGACCACTGCACGTTGCCGGCGACGCCGTCGTGGAAGGTCAGCCGGGTCGGGGTGCCGCCGGCGGCCGGGACGGTCCAGACGTCGGCGCGGACGTCCTCGACCAGCCCCATCCCGTCCCGCCGCCAGACCGGGCGGGTGACCCGGTAGGGGCGGCGGGCGTCGCGCACGGGCGCGTCGGAGGCGGTGAAGGCCAGCGTCGCGCCGTCCGGCGACCAGCGCGGCGCGCCGGCCCCGCGGGCGAAGCCGGTGAGCACCGTCGTCGACCGGTCGGCCAGGTCCAGGACGGCGACCTGGCTGTGCCCGTCGACCTCCTGCAGGAAGGCGATCCGGCTGCCGTCGGGGGAGAAGCTCGGCGCCGACTGGGTGCGGTCGGAGTCGCTCAGCAGTTCGGCCGCGCCACCGAGCTCCTGCCGCCAGAGCAGGGTCTGCTCCAGCGCCGTCCGCCCGTCGCGCGTGGTGGCGGCGTAGACCGTCGACCCGCCGTCCGGGGCGAGGTCGGCGGCGACGATCTCGGGAAAGCGGGCCAGGTCTTCGGCGGTGAAGGCAGCGGCCATCGGGAGGTCTCCTCGGGGTGCGGTGGACGGGCGGGTCATGCGGGGGTGCCGGCGCGGACGAGCGGGAAGTGGCAGGCGGCCGCGCGACCGGACTGCCCGGCCAGCGGCAGCAGCGGCGGTGCGGTGCCGATGCAGATCGACCGGCCCTCGACCACGCGCGGCCCCTGCGGGCAGCGCGGATGGAAGGCGCAGCCGGCCGGCGGGTTCGCCGGGTCGCCGGGGTCGGCGGCCACCACCGGCGGCGGCTCGGTGTCGAACATCGCGCCGCTGGGGTCGGGCACGCTGGCCCGCAGCAGCTCGGTGTAGGGGTGCGACGGCGACCGCAGCAGCCCGATGTCGCCCTGCTCGACCAGGCTGCCCAGGTACAGCACGCTGATCTCGTCGCACATGTACCGGGCGATAGACAGGTCGTGGGTGATGAAGACGACGGCGAGGTCGGCCTGCTTCTGCAGGGACAGCAGCAGGTTGAGGATCTCGGCCTGCACCGAGGAGTCCAGCGCGGAGGTGACCTCGTCGGCGATGAGCACCTTCGGCTGCACCGCCAGCGCCCGGGCGATGACGATGCGCTGTCGCTGGCCGCCGGAGAACTCGTGCGGGAGCCGGTCGGCGGCGTCCCCCTCCAGCGCCACCGTCTCCAGCAGGTCGGTGATCCGGGCCCGGTCGGCCCGCCGGAGCGAGGCGCCCGGGTCGAGGGCCTCGGCGAGCGCCCGGCCGACGGTCATCCGCGGGTCCAGCGAGGAGTAGGGATCCTGCGGCACCAGCTGGATGTTGCGGCGGGCTGCGCGCAGCTGCCGGCGGCGCAGCCGGGCGGTGTCCGCGCCGTCGAGCAGCACCTGCCCGGACAGCGGGGCGAGCTCGCCGACCAGCACCTTGGCCAGCGTCGACTTGCCCGACCCGGACTCCCCGACGATGCCCATCGTGCGGCCGGGTGCGACCGCCAGGGACACGTCGCGCAGCACCCGCGCCGACCGGGAGGCCGAGCCGTAGCCGGCGCTGACCCGGTCGACCCGCAGCACCGGCTGCGGGGTGGCAGGCAGGGTGGACGACGGGGTGGACGGTGCGGTCATCGGGCCACCGTCAGCTCGGAGTCGACCGCGTGGCAGGCGGCGGAACCGCCGTCGGGATCGGGCAGCAGCACGGGGTCCTCCTCGAGACAGCGCGGCATCACCAGCGGGCAGCGGGGGGCGAAGGAGCAGGCGTTGCCCACCTCGCCCGGCTTGGGCGGGCGACCGCCGAGGGGCTGCAGCGGAGCGGTCCGGCGGTCGGCGTCCTCACCGGGGGAGGCGGCCAGCAGCGCCTTCGTGTACGGGTGGTGCACCCGCCCGGCGCGCAGGTCGGCGACCGAGACCTCCTCGACGATCCGCCCGGCGTACATGACGCAGACCCGGTGGCAGAGCGCGGAGACGACCTTGATGTCGTGCGAGATGAGCAGCATCGCGGTGCCGCGCTCGGTGTTGATCTGGTGCAGCAGGCGCAGCACGTCGGCCTGCACGGTGACGTCGAGCGCCGTCGTCGGCTCGTCGGCGACGAGCAGCCGGGGCTCCGAGAGCAGGGCCATCGCGATCATCGCCCGCTGCCGCATGCCGCCAGAGAGCTCGTGCGGGTACTGGTGCATCCGTGCCTCGGGGGAGGAGACGCGCACCTCCCGCAACCGGGCGATGGCCAGCTTCTCGGCGGCCCGGCGGGGCACGCCCTTGTGCACCCGCAGCACCTCGGTGAGCTGGGTGCCGATGTGCAGCGCCGGGTTGAAGCAGCTCGACGGGTCCTGGAACACGACGCCGAGGTCGGTGGCGAGACTGGTCGGCGCCGAAAGGTCGGCGCGCTGCAGGTCGGTGCCGTTGATCCGCAGTCGGTCGGCCGACCAGGTCAGCGACGGGTTGAGCAGCCGGGCCAGCGCCATGGCGGTCACGCTCTTGCCCGAGCCGGACTCGCCGACCAGGCCGACGATCTCGCCGGCGGCGATGTCGAGGGAGACCCCGCGCACCAGCGGCGCACCACCCGCGGAGACCTGCAGCTCGCGCAGCGAGGCGACGACCTCCCGATCGCCGGACGGCGCCGCGGTCGACACCGGCGGGACGGTCAGCTGCCGGCCGCGGGAACGGCGGAGCTTGGGCGGCCGCACCGATTGGCGCGGCTCCCAGTGCTTGGCCAGCCCGTCGCCGACGAGTCCGGCACCGAGCCCGGTGAGCAGGATGGCCAGCGCCGGGCCGACGGACTCGACCGGGGTGACCGACAGGTCGCGCAGACCGGCGGCCAGCAGGGTTCCCCAGTCGTAGTCGGGCTGCTGCACGCCCAGGCCGAGGAAGCTCAGGCCGGACAACGACACGATGCTGGTGGCGAAGCCGACGGAGCTGAGCACCAGCACCGGGGCCGAGATGTTGGGCAGCACGTGCCGCAGCAGCAGCCGGGTGCGGCCGCTGCCCAGCAGCCGGGCGACGACGACGTACTGCCGGGCGCTCACCGAGCTGGCCAGGGTGTTGGTCAGTCGGGCGAACTGCGGGCAGAACGCCACCCCGATGGCGACGACCACCGAGACCACCCCCGGGGTGAAGATCGCGGTGATCGCCAGCGCGATGATGATCGGCGGGTAGGAGACCAGCAGGTCGATGGTGCGGGCACCGGCGCCGCGGACGAACCGGCCGGCGAGCACCACCCCGGCGCCCAGCAGGGTGCCGATGACGACGGCGATGAGGGTGGCGCACAGCGCCATGAGCAGGGTCAGCCGGGTGGCCACGAGCGTCCGCAGCAGCACGTCCCGGCCGAGCGCGTCGGTGCCCAGCAGGTGCGCACCGGAGCTGCCCTGCCGGATGTCGGCGGTCAGCGCGTCGGCCTCGTCGCCCCAGATCAGTGGCGCGAGGATGCCGAGCGCCACCATGAGGCCGAACAGGACCAGGCCGGTGACCAGCATGGCCGGCAGCCGCCGGCGCGGGCTCACGACGTCCTCCGGGAGAGCACCCGCGGGTCGAGCAGGCCGAGGGTGATGTCGACGGCCAGGTTGATGACGACGGCGACGAGCCCCAGGACGAGGATCACGCCCTGCACCGAGGGGTAGTCGCTGCGCAGGATCGCCTGCACCACGGCGGTGCCCACCCCGCTGATGTTGAAGACGTTCTCGGTGATGACGGTGCCTCCGAGCAGAGCGACCAGCAGCAGCCCCCCGAGGGTGAGTGTGCTGGTCACGACGTTGGGCAGGACGTGACGGAGGAGCAACCGGGTGCGGGAGAGCCGCTTGCTGGTCGCCGTCGTCATGTACTCCTGGGACAGCACGGTGAGGGTCTCGTTGCGCACCAGCCGGGCCAGCACGGCAGCCGGGGGGAGCCCGACGGCCAGCGCCGGCAGCAGCATCGACTCGAAGCCGGGGCCACCCTGCACCGGGAACCACTGCAGGGACAGGGCGAACACGTAGACCAGCAACGTGCCGGTGATGTACTCCGGCAGGGCCCCGACGAGCGAGGTCACCGCGGTGAACGGCGAGGTGAAGGCCCGGCCGCGGCCGCGGTGGTCGAGCATGCCGGCGGTGATGCCGAGCAGGAAGCCGAGCACCAGGACGACGGCCAGCGCGCTGAGCGCGAGCTGGGCGGTGAGCGGCAGCCGCTGCCCGATCATCTCGGTGACCGGCTGCTTGTTCACGAACGACTCGCCCAGGTCGCCGGTGAACACCCCGGAGACGTAGGAGCCGAGCTGCTGCCAGAACGGGTCGTTGAGACCGAGGTCCTCGCGCACCTGCTCGACCTGGTCGGGGGTGGCGTTCATCCCGACGATCAGCCGGGCGGGGTCACCGGGGACGAACCGGACGATCAGGAAGGTCAGCAGGATGATGACCAGCAGGACGGCGACCACGCCGACGAGCCGCCGGCCCAGGTAGCGGGCCCAGAGGGCGGCGGTCCGGTGCCGGGCCGGTGCGCTGGTCTCGGGGACCTCGCTGCCGGGCCCGGCGGCGGGGACGGTCAGTGCCGCCCCCGCCGCCGCATCGGTGGTGCGAACGCCCGTTTCCGGACCGGTCACTGGCTGATTCGGATGGACGACGGCTGGGCGAACCCCTTCACCACCGCACCGCTGGTACCGCCGGCGAAGAGCACGTGCACCGGGATAGTGGAGACCGGGACGACGTCGTAGTTGCCGATCAGCGCGGACTGGAAGTCGGTGACGGCGGCACAGGCGGCCTTCTCGGTCTCGGCGGTGCCGGCGGCCTGCAGCGCCGCGGCGGCCTCCGGGTTGTTCACCGCACCCAGGTTCTGGCCGTTCGGCGGGGCCTCGCCGGTGAAGAAGCCACCGGTGGCGAGCAGGCTGTTGAGCAGGTTGCCGTAGCCCAGGACGGCGACGTCCCACTCGTTGGCGCCGCTGAACATGGCGTCGACGTAGGCGGCGTTGTCCACGTTGCGCACGGTGCCCTCGACACCGGCGGCCTCCAGTGCGGAGAGCACGTAGCTGTTGCCGTCACCGCCGGCGAAGACGTTGCCGCCGAGCACGGTGAGCGACAGTCCGCTGAGCACCTGGGTCGCGGCCGCGGCGTCGTACTCGGGGATCAGGTCGCCCAGCGAGGGGTCGGCGCAGGGGTAGCTGTCCTGGCCGAGGTTGGTGATCAGCTCACCGGCGCCGAAGCTCTGCACCTCGTTGAGCCCGTCGCGGTTGATCGCCTGCGCGACGGCCTTGCGCACCTTCGGGTCCGCGGTGGGCTTCCCGGCCGTCTCGTTGAAGATCAGCATGATGTCGGTCTGCTGGGAGACCTTCGACTCGATGCTCGCGCTGTTCTCGAAGCGGGTCCACGCGTTGGTCCCGAAGGCGCCGATCTGCAGCGCGGAGGTCTCCATCAGGTTCGCGCGGGTGTTGTCGTCGGTGATGACCTGCATGACCAGCTGGGTCGGCAGGTCGCCCTCGCCCTGCTCGGCGAACGCCGGGCCCCACGTGTAGTCCGTGCGGCGGGTGAACGTGTAGCTGGAGCCGGCGACCTGGGACTCGGCCACGAAGGCGCCCGTGCCGTCGGAACCGGTCTGCAGAATGCTCGGGTCGGCGGTGCCCTTCGCGCAGACGATGCCGGCGAAGGGGGAGGCCAGGCCCGGCAGCAGGCCCGACCACGGCTTCTCCAGGGTCACCGTGACGGTGTCGGGGCCGGCCGTGGTGACCGTCGCCGGGTTGTTGCCGCCGGTGATCTGGGAGAGGAACGGCGAGGCGGTGGCCGGGTCGAGCAGCCGGGTCAGCGAGCCCGCGACGATCTCCGGGGTGAGCGCCGTCCCGTCGGAGCAAGTCACGCCCTGCCTGAGGGTGAAGGTGGCGCTGTTCGCGGTGGTGGTCCAGTCCGAGGCCAGGCCGGCGATCTGGCTGCCGTCGGTGTCGGTGACGATGAGCGAGTCGTACATCGACCAGGCGACCAACGAGTCCTGGTATCCGCTGCCCTTGGCCGGGTCGTAGCTGGTGACCGGACCGGCCAGGTCGATGTTGACGATGCCGTCGGTCACGGCGTCCGGCTCGGCGCCGGTGGATCCGGAGCCGTCGCCCGATCCGCCGGAACAGGCCGAGAGGGTGACGGCCGTGACCGCGGTGAGCGCGACGACCCAGCGGGTCGAGCGCGGGCGATTTCCTGCCATGGGAGGCTCCTTGCAGCGTCGAGCGGGCATGCGGGATCACGGGCGCAGCTGCCGAGAAGGGCAGCGGCGCCGGTGCGGGCGGCGAAGGATGAACGGCGTGGCGTGGCGTGGCGGGCCCTGGGGCCCTCACCAGCGCAGTTCAATTTGTTGAACGACTTGCGGCATACATTGACGACGCGTCCTCCGCCTGTCAACGAGCAATCTGTAACGTTCGGATGACCGGGTCGTGGGAGATGTCACGGCCGGCGCGAAGGAGGTCCTGTCGTGGACGACGGCGCGACGCCCGCCGACTCCGGCAGTGGGCGGTCGGTGCGGGCGGCCTTCCCGATCGATCCGGACGAGATCGAGGCGGCGATCGGGAGCGGCGGCGCGAGCGAGACGACGCCGACGATGCAGGCCGTCGGTGCGCTGGTCCGCCGGCTGCGGGTCGAGGCGCGGCTGAGCCTGGCCACCCTGGCCGCCTCCGCGGAGCTCAGCCCCGGGCTGCTCAGCCAGATCGAGCGGGGGATGGGCAACCCCTCGTTCACCACGCTGGTCAAGCTCGCGCACGCGCTGAACGTCCCGGTGGGCCGGTTCTTCGTGAGCGAGAAGAAGGCCGGCTCGCTGGTGCGCGCCGGCGAGCACCCGCGACTGCTGCTGGCCGAGGACAACCTCGTCTACGAGCTGCTCACCCCGCACATGAACGGCCGGCTCGGGATGATCCGGGCCCGGGTCAACGGGGGCTGGAACAACGAGTCCGAGCCGTTCATCCACGACGGGGAGGAGTGCGTCCTGCTCGTCCGCGGGGAGCTGCGGGTGACCATCGCCGGCGACCTGTACGTGATGAACGAGGGTGACTCGATCACCTACGACGCGTCGCTGCCGCACTGGTACCACAACCCGACCGAGCACGACGTCGAGATCATCGGGGCGATGACGCCGCCGTCCTTCTGAGCCGGCCGACCGTCAGCGCGGCGCCGTGGCGCCCCGCTGCAGCAGCCGACCGCGGCCGGGCTTCGCGATCACCTCGCCGCCGGAGACGATCAGCTCGCCCCGGCTGACCACCTCGCGCGGCCAGCCCGTGACGACCGTGCCGTCGTAGGGGGAGTAGCCGGCCCGGCTCTGCATCCGGCTGCCGTCGATCACCCGGCTCTCCGCCGGATCCCAGACCACCAGGTCGGCATCCGACCCCGGGGCGATCACACCCTTGCGCGGGTAGAGGCCGAACAGTCGCGCCGGGTTGGTCGCGGTCAGCTCCACGAAGCGGGCCAGCGAGAGCCGGCCGGTCGCCACGCCAGCGGAGAAGAGCATCGGCCGCACGGTCTCCAGGTCGGCGACGCCGGGGCGCAGTTCGTCCAGCGAGTCCCCGGCGGCCAGCTTCTGCTCCAGCGTCCACGGGGCGTGGTCGGTGGCGACCGTGTCGACGGTGCCGAACCGCATCCCGGCCCACAGCGCCTCGACGTCGTCGGTGCGGCGCAGCGGAGGCTGCCCGATGTACTTGGCGCCGTCCTCGTGCTGCAGCAGCTCCTCGGTCAGGTACAGGTAGAGCGGCCGGGTCTCGACGTACACCGGGACGCCGCGTGAGCGGGCCGCCGCGCAGGCGGCCAGCGCCCGGCGGCTGGACAGGTGGACGACGTAGACCGGCGTGCCCGAGGTCTCGGCGAACGCGATCAGCTGGGCGACCGCGGCCTCCTCGGCGGTGTCGGGCCGGGACTCCCCGTAGGAGCGGAAGTCGGCTCTGCCCTGGTGGGCCAGGTGCGTGGTGCAGTACCCGATCAGGTCGCCGTCCTCGCAGTGCACGACGGTGAGGAAGCCCTGCCGGCCGGCCTCGGCCATGAACTCGTAGAACTGCTGCCGGCGGCTGGCGTAGGCCGGGAGCACGGTGAAGATCTTGATGCTGGTCTGCCCGAGCGCGCGCAGGTCGGTGAGCTGGGCCGGGTCGAGGTGGGACTCGTCGATGACCACCGGGTGCAGCAGCACGTCGACCAGGGACTGGGCGGCCACGTCGGCGGCCACTCGGCGGACGGCGTCGGGCAGCGTCTCGCCGGGGAGGGGCACGGTGATGTTGCCGACCGTGGTGACCCCGCCGGCCGCGGCGGCCCGGGTGCCGCTCTCCCAGTCGTCCGCCCAGGTCTCCGACCCCGCCGGTCCGCCGCCACCGGAGAGGTGCACGTGCGCGTCGACGCCGCCGGGCAGCACCAGGCAGCCGGTGGCGTCGATGACCGTGGGGGCGTCGATGCGGTCGCGGCTGATCGCGGTGACGACGCCGTCGGTGATCGCGATGTCCGCCCGCACCGGGGCGCCGTCGAGGACCACCTCGCCGCCGCGGATGGTGGTGTCGGCGCTCATCGGCCTGCCTCCTCGTGCTGGTGGAGGCGTGGTGGCCCCCGGCAGCGACGAGGTTAGGGATCTTGGCCGAGCGCGCTGCGGGCGGCCCCGCCCGGCTGACCTGCACTCACCCGACCAGGCTGGCGTAGACGACGACGTTGTCCCGGTAGCCGGCCGCGTCCTCGTCGAAGTCGCCGCCGCAGGTGATCAGCCGCAGCCCGGCCTCGGCGATGTCGCCGTAGACCGACCCGGTCGGGAACTCGTCCTTGGCGTACTCGGCCACCCGGTCGACGACGAAGGTGGCGGTGCTGCCGTCGGCCCGGTCGACCAGGACCTGGTCGCCGGCCGCCAGGGTGCGCAGGCCGGCGAACGCGCCCGGCTCGCCGGCCCAGTCGACGTGGCCGGCCAGCACGGCGGGCCCGAGCTCGCCGGGTGTCGGGCTCCGGTCGAACCAGCCGGCCGGGGAGGCGCCGCGCGGCACCTCCATCGAGCCGTCGTCGGCGAGTCCGAGCGGCAGGACCTGCGTGGTCACGCCGAGCGCCGGGATGGCGACCCGGACCGGCTCGCTCCGCGCCAACGTCACCGGTGGCGGAGGCTCGGGCAGGGAGATCCGCTGACCGGCCCGGACGGGCGCCGGTTCCAGCGCATCGGTGTCCACGGTGACCAGGGCGCTGGCGACGGCGACCGGGGCGCCCCCGCCCGGCAGCAGGCAGACGGCAGCCACGCCCAGCAGGGCGAACAGCGCGGCCGTCCCCGCCCAGGCGCGGGCGGTGCGGGGGCGGGGAGCGGTGGGTGCGCGGTGCTGCA
>JAOPVN010000231.1 GCA_025966175.1 Modestobacter sp.
CGCGTACTGCTCCCACTCCGCCGGGATGGGCAGCCACGGCTCGGCCGCGCCGTCCGGGGAGAAGCCCACGCCGGCCGAGGCGTTCCACGGCATCGGCACCCGGCAGCCGTCCCGGCCGGCGCGCGCACCGCCGCTGCGGTGGAAGATCGGATCCAGCTTCGCCTCGTCCGGGACGACGGCCTGCGGCAGCGCCAGCTCGTCGCCGGCATAGAGGTACGGCGACCCGGGCAGCGCCAGAATCAGCAGCGCGGCGGCCCGGGCGCGTGCGGTGCCCACCGCCCCGCCGCCGAACCGGGTGACCTGACGGTCCTTGTCGTGGTTGCCCAACACCCAGGAGACCGGTGCCCCGACGCCGGCGAACGCGTCGAGCGCGCTCTGCACGCCGTCGGCGAAGGCCGCGGTGTCCCAGGAGGACTTCAACAGCCGGAAGCAGAACGACTGGTGCATCTCGTCGGGCCGCGAGTACAGCGCGACCTGCTCCTGGTCGGCCAGGCACACCTCGCCGACCAGCATGGTGTCCGGGTACTCGTCGCAGACGGAGCGCCAGCGGCGCCACACGTCGTGCACCTCGGGCTGGTTCCAGGTCATCGCCTGCTCCGGCCCGTGCCCGAACAGGGTGGGGGAGTAGGAACCGGGGTTGTCGCGCAGTCCGGCGTCCTTGAACAGGCCGTAGGCGACGTCGACCCGGAAGCCGCTGACACCGCGGTCCAGCCAGAACCGCAGCGTGCGGTCGAAGTCCTCGGCCACCGCGGGGTCGCGCCAGTTCAGGTCGGGCTGCTCGGGGGCGAACAGGTGCAGGTACCACCGGCCGTCCGGTGTGCGCGACCACGCCGGGCCCCCGAACAGGGACTGCCAGTTGTTCGGTGGCTCCTCCGACGGCGGGGCGAAGTGGTAGCGCGCGGCCTCGGGGGACGCGGGGTCGGCCAGCGCAGCCCGGAACCAGGGGTGCCGGTCGGAGGTGTGGTTGGGAACGACGTCGAGGATCACGCGCAGACCGAGTCGGCGGGCGTCGGCGACCAGCGCCTCGAGGTCGCCCACGTCGCCGTAGTCCGGGTCGACCGCCCGGTAGTCGACGATGTCGTAGCCGCCGTCGGCGCCACCGGACGGGTAGTGCGGATTGATCCACAGCGCGTCGACGCCGAGCCAGGACAGGTAGGGCAGTCGGGAGCGGAGGCCGGCCAGGTCGCCGATGCCGTCGCCGTTGCTGTCGGCGAACGAGCGCAGGTAGACCTGGTAGACGACCGCCGACCGCCACCACGGTGATGGCGTGTGCTCGGGGGTGACCCGCAGCTCGGTGGAGGTCCGCGCACTGGAGAGCCGACGTGCCATGTGGGAGACATCGGCAGCGCACTCCACGATCTGTGTGTCATGGGTCACGAACGTCCGGGAGCATCGTTGGCAGATCCCGCCAACCGACGACCGCGCGCACTGTGGAACTCCTGATCAGAGACTGGCGCGGTATACCCCAGGGGGGTACAAAGGCACCCATGGCTGGACAGGAGCACGCGATGCCGGTCACCTGGGCGATGGCCCGCCAGGCGACGCTGCACTGCCTGACCGGGTGCGCCATCGGCGAGGTGCTCGGCATGGTCGTCGGGACGTCGCTGGGTCTGCACAACGCGGGCACCGTCGTCGTCTCCATCGCGCTGGCGTTCGTGCTCGGCTACGCGCTCACCATGCGCGGGGTGCTGCGGGCCGGTGTGCCGGTCCGGCGGGCGCTGACCGTCGCACTCGCCGCCGACACCGTCTCGATCGCGGTCATGGAGGTCATCGACAACACGGTGATGGTCGCCGTCCCCGGGGCGATGGACGCCGGGATCGGCACCGTGCTGTTCTGGCTGTCCCTCGCCGGGTCCCTGGCCCTGGCGTTCCTGCTGACCGTGCCGATCAACGACTGGTTGATGCGCCGGGGCAAGGGTCACGCCGTCGTCCACGCGTACCACTGAGACGGTGCGTCAGCCGGGGGATGGGGCGGCCGGGGCTCCCCCGATTCACTTTCGGCGCCGAAAGTGAGTCCCACCGATTCGCTTTCGGCGCCGAAAGCGAACGCTCCGCCCCGGCGGACCCGATGACCCTCACCGCGAGCACGACCGCCGACCTGCCCACGCTGCGGGCCTGGGAGAGCATCCCCGTCCGGATGGTGTCTGCCTGAGGTCGCCGCGTTCACCTGCGGGGTTGTGATGCCGCGTTGCGGGGCGGACGCTGGCGTGCAGATGGTTGCACAAGCCAACGGAGGCGTCATCACCATGTGTGGAATCTGCGGATGGGTGGACTACGAGCGCGACCTGGGCGAGGACGGCGCGCGCAGCGAACTGGCGGGCATGACCGCCACCATGGCCTGCCGCGGCCCCGACGACGAAGGCACGTTCGTCGCCACCCACGTGGCGTTCGGGCACCGCAGGCTCGCGGTGATCGACGTGCCCGGCGGACACCAGCCCATGACCCTCGGCGAGGACGATCGGCCAGAGGCCGCGCTCATCTACAGCGGCGAGACCTACAACTTCCGCGAGCTGCGCGAGCGCCTCGCTGTCGCCGGGCACCGCTTCGGGACCGCCAGCGACACGGAGGTGGTGTTGCACGCGCACCGGGAGTGGGGGCGCCGGGACCCGCGCGACGCCGTCCGCGAGCTCAACGGCATGTTCGCCTACGCGCTCTGGGACGCCGGCACCGAGGAACTGGTGCTGGTCCGCGACCGGTTGGGGATCAAGCCGCTCTACTACTACCCGACCGACCACGGCGTGCTCTTCGGCTCCGAGCCCAAGGCCGTGCTGGCCAACGGGCTGGTCGAGCGGGTCCTCGACGCCGACGGGCTGCGCCGGGCGCTCGGCTTCGTCGCCGATCCGCACCACGCGGTCTTCCGCGGATTGCGTGAGGTCCCGCCCGGACACGTGGTCCGGGTGAGCCGGGCCGGCATCAGCGAGCAGCGGTACTGGGCCCTGGCCGACACCGGGCACACCGACGACGTCCCCACGACGGTGCGCCACGTCCGGGAGCTGCTCGAGGACACCGCGCGCCGCCAGCTCGTCGCCGACGTCCCGCTGTGCACCCTGCTCTCGGGCGGCCTCGACTCCTCCGCCCTCACCGCGCTGGCCGCCCGGCACACCACCGGCCGGGTGCGCTCGTTCGCCGTCGACTTCACCGGTTACACCGAGAACTTCGCCGCCGACGACCTCCGCAGCACTCCCGACGCGCCCTACGTGCACGAGGTGGCGGAGTTCGTCGGTACCGAGCACACCGACATCACCCTGTCCACCGAGCAGCTGATGGACGCCGACGTGCGGGCCGCGACCCTGCACGCCCGCGACCTGCCGTCGGGCATCGGGGACATGGACACCTCGTTGTACCTGCTCTTCCGCAGCGTCCGGGAGCACTCCACGGTGGCGCTGTCGGGCGAGTCGGCCGACGAGGTGTTCGGCGGCTACCGCGACTTCCACGACCGCGACACCGTCGCCGCCGACACCTTCCCGTGGCTGGCCGGGCGGATGATGCACGGCGACGAGTCCGGCCCCGCGGTGTGGGACGCCGGTCTGGTCAAGCAGCTGGATCTGCCCGGCTACCTCGAGGCGCAGTACCGGACGGCGCTGGCGGAGGTGCCCGAGCTGACCGGACCGGCCGCCGCCGATGCGCACGAGCGGCGGATGCGGGAGGTCTGCTTCCTCTACCTGACCCGGTTCCTACCCCTGCTGCTGGACCGCAAGGACCGGATGAGCATGGCCGTGGGACTGGAGGTCCGCGTCCCGTTCTGCGACCACCGTCTGGTCGAGTACGTCTTCGGTGCGCCGTGGGCGCACAAGACCTTCGACGGCCGGGAGAAGAGCCTCCTCCGCGCGGCCACCGCCGACCTGCTGCCCGAGTCGGTGGTGCAGCGGGTGAAGAGCCCCTATCCCTCGACGCAGGACGCCGGGTACGAGCGGGTGCTGCGCCGACGGGTCGCCGCGCTGCTGGACGCGGGCGGTCCGGCGACGCCGCTGCTCGACGAGGAGGCGGTCCGCGAGCGGCTGGCCACGCCGGTGGGGACGTCCTCCGGCATGGCCGCGCGGATGCAGCTCGAGCAGGTGCTGGCCCTGGACGCCTGGCTCGGCGACTACGGGGTCACCGTGGACGTCTGAGCACGGGTCCGCGTCCGCCGGCATCGCCGGTCGGAGGTGGCACCCCACCGGGCGTGACGGAGTCCCCCGGGGAAGTCCCGCCCGGGGGAGACCGGGCGTGCGGCCGCTGCGCGGCGGGTACCGGACCGGGCGGTGGTGACAGCCCCGTCGGGCGAGGAGGCCTCGTGCGGATCGTCGTGGACCTGAACCGCTGCGAGAGCTACGGCCAGTGCGTGTACGCCGCACCCGCCGTCTTCCGGCTGCACGGGGAGGAATGCCTGGAATACGACTACGCCCCCGACGAGGCGGTGCGCGGCCAGGTGGAGGCGGCCGCCGCGGCCTGCCCGGTGCAGGCGATCACGATCGGCCGGGCCGTCGTCCCGGCCGGCACGACGGAGCGACCGGCATGAGCGTCGGCGGGACGGCCCCGGCCGTGGACCGGGTGGTCGTCGTCGGCGCCTCGCTGGCCGGGTTCACCGCCGCCCAGGCACTGCGCGCCGAGGGGTTCGGTGGTCGGCTCACCCTCATCGGGGACGAGGACCACGTGCCCTACGACCGGCCACCGCTCTCGAAGGCGGTGCTGGCGGGCTGGCTCCCCGCCGACCACACCGGCCTGCCCGAGGTGTCCGACGTGGACGCCGACTGGCTCCTGGGAACGCCGGCCACGAGCCTGGACCCGGTCGCGCGGGACGTGCGGTTGGTCGACGGCCGCCGCATCGGCTACGACCGGCTGCTCATCGCCACCGGCACCCGCGCCCGCCCGTGGCCGGACCCGGTCGGCGCGGCGCTGGACGGGGTGTTCACCCTGCGGACCCGGGAGGACGCCGCCGCGCTGCGGGCCCGGCTGGCCGCCGGCCCACGCCGGGTGCTGGTGGTCGGTGCGGGGTTCACCGGCTCGGAGATCGCCTCGGTCACCCGCGACCTCGGCCTGCCGGTGACGGTGGTCGAGCGGAGCACGGCGCCGCTGGCCGGCCCGCTGGGCGGCGCGGCCGGGGCGGTGGCCGCCAGGGTGCACCGGGCGCACGGCGTCGATCTGCGCTGCAACACCACGGTGATGGCGCTGGAGGGCAACGACGCCGGCCGGTTGCACGCGGCCCGGCTCTCCGACGGGGACGTGCTGGAGGCCGACGTGGCGGTCGTCGCGCTGGGCGCGGTGCGCAACGTGGAGTGGCTGGCCGGCGCCGGGCTCGCGGCCGATGCCCGCGGCGTCGTCTGCGACGCGGCCTGCCGGGTCTTCGACGCCGACGCGATCGTGCTCGACGACGTCTTCGTCGCCGGGGACGTCGCCCGCTGGCCGCACCCGCTCTACGACGGTGAACTGCTGGCGGTCGAGCACTGGGGCAACGCCGTCGACCAGGCCCGGACGGCCGCGCACAACATGGTCTGCGCACCGGCCGACCGGCGGGCGCACCGCGGGTTGCCGGCGTTCTGGTCCAACCAGTTCGGCGACAACATCAAGTCCGTCGGGGTGCCGCCCTTCGCCGACCAGATCGCGCTCGTCCAGGGTTCGGTCGAGGCCGGCCGGTTCGCCGCGGCCTACGGACGGCGGGGCCGGACGGTCGCCGCGGTGACGGTGAACATGCCGCGGGCGCTGGCGTTCTACGCCGGGCTGGTCGCCGCCGGTGCTCCCTTCCCGCCGGTGCTGCACCCGCCGGACGGGCCGGCCGAGCCGACTCCGCTGGACGCCGGCTTTCCGCCCTCCGGCCAGGCCACGCACAGCGCGGGGGCCGTCCCGACCGGCCCAGGGCCGAGTGCACCGCCGGATGCCGCGCCAGGGCCGGCCCTTCCCGTCCCCGATCCCCGGACCCCACCGGGCGCACCCCCGCTGAGCTGGGGGTCGTCCGACAGCGGTCGCCCGTCGGCGCTGCTGGGAGGCGCAC
>JAOPVN010000259.1 GCA_025966175.1 Modestobacter sp.
GACGACGACCCGGGCGATCCCGGCGGCGATGAGCGCGTCGGCGCACGGGCCGGTGCGGCCGCTGTGCGCGCAGGGCTCCAGGGTGACGACGGCGGTGCCCCCACGGGCCCGCTCGCCGGCCTGGGCCAGCGCGTGCACCTCGGCGTGCGGGCCGCCGGGCGCGGAGGTGGCGCCCTCCCCCACGACCGCTCCGTCGGCGTCGAGGACCACGGCACCGACCGGCGGGTTGGGGCTGGTCGTGCCGAGCACCCGCAGCCCGAGCTCCCGGGCGCGGGCCATCGCCGCCTGCTCGGCGGTGGTCACCCGCGGAACGCGCCGGCAGCCCGCGCGCGGAGCGCGGCGATGGCTGCGGCGGGGTCCTCGGCGCCGTAGACGGCGGATCCGGCGACGAACACGTCGGCCCCGGCCTCGGCCGCCTGCTCGATGGTGTCGGCGTTGATGCCGCCGTCGACCTCGAGGAAGAGCTGCAGGTGCCCGCTCTGGACCAGCCGCCGGGCCTCGCGGACCTTGGGCAGCACCTCCGGCATGAACGACTGACCACCGAAGCCGGGCTCGACGGTCATCACCAGCAGGGTGTCGAACTCCGGGAGCACGTCGAGGTAGGCCTCCAGCGGCGTGCCCGGCTTCAGCGCCAGCCCGGCGAGCGCGCCGGCGGCCTTGAGGTCGCGGGCGACGGCGCGCGGGTCCGTGCACGCCTCCGCGTGCACGGTGACGTTGCGGGCACCCGCCTCGGCGTACCCGGGCGCCCAGCGCTCCGGGTTCTCGATCATCAGATGGCAGTCCAGCGGCACCGGGCTGACCGCCTGGATCGCCTGGACCACCGGCAGACCCAGGGTCAGGTTGGGGACGAAGTGGGCGTCCATGACGTCGACGTGCACCCAGTCGGCGCCGGCGATGCGCTGGACCTCGTCGGCCAGCCGGGCGAAGTCCGCCGACAGCAGGCTGGGCGCGATCATCGGTTCCCGGGACACGGGATCATGGTAGGTGGACCACCCGGCCGACGATCCGAGGCCCGAACATGCAGGTCAGCGCCGATGTGCCGACTCTCCCCGCCATGATCGACTCGCCCCTGCCGGGCTGGCAGCGTTCGTGTGCCCGCTGACCGGCACCGGCGGCGAGGGCCGGCTCGCCCGGCTGGCGGTCGGCGCCCTCACCGGCTGGGCGCTGAGCGAGCTGGCGCAGTCCGCCACGGCGTGGTTCAGCTGCCTCGCCGTCCCGCTGGTCCCCTGGTTCCTGGAACGTCCCCGCCGGGACGACCGGGCGCAGCAGCGGGCCGCGGACAGGGCCCTGCTCGCCCCCCTCGACCCGGGGGCCGGACTGCGGGCCGACATCGACCGGCTGGCCCGGGTGGCCCTGGCCGCACCACGGTCAGCGACCTGGTCCGCCGCTTCTGTGCCGGGACAGCACCTCACCGGTGCGCACGCGGTCGTGCCAGCGCAACGACAGTCAGGCCGTCGACCACGGCGAGCTCGACGGTGTCCACCCCGGCCGCGATCAGCAGGCGGGCGCTGCTCAGCCCCTCGAGCACCGGGTCGGCCCGGTGAACGGGCGGCCGATCAGGGCGCGGTCGACCGCCGGCGCGAGCGGCCACGGCTCCAGCCGCCGGCAGCCGATCTCCAGCGTGGCCAGGGTGACGCTCAGCGCCAGCCGGCCCCGTTCCGGCCGGAGGTGGGGACCGGCCACGGTGAGCGCGCCCGGCACGGGCACTGGCCGGTGGCTGGACATGTGCCGAGCGTGCCGGGCCGGGGAACCGGGCGACAGCGGACGTCGGAACAGCGCCCCACCGGAATGATGCGGCGTCGGACGTACGAGTTTCGGTACGAGAAAGTTCTATGATTCTCCGTTGTGATGCGCATCGCAGAGCGCATGTACCAGGGGGTCCACCGCCGCCCCCAGCACTCGGAGACGGCAACGGTCGCCGTGTTCGTCCTGCTCGGCGTGCTGATGGCGGCCGGCGTGGCCCTGTCGACCGGAGCGGCCGCTCGGCGCGCCGGGGCGGAGGAGGCCGACCGCTCGTTCCAGCGGCTCGCGGTAGTGGTGGCCGGGTCGGTGGTGGCGCCGCTGCTGACTCCCCAACTGCTGAGCGGTGGGGCATCGGCCGCCGGCGTGCTCGCCCGCGCGGTCGACCGGCTGCGGGCCATCGGCCCGGTCCAGACGGTCACCGTCCGGGACGGCGAGGGTCGGTTGATCTGGACCGATGACGCGACCGCCACGGCGGCACCACTGCGGGCCGACCAGCGCACGGCGCTGCGCTCAGGCACGGCTGTCCTGGACCCGACGTCCACCGGCGGCTCCCCGGACGATCCGGTCCGCGCATCCGTGGGGGTACAGGGCACTACCGGCGCGCCGCTGCTCGTGGAAGTGACCGGCCGGCGGGAAAACCTCGCCTCCGCGGCTGGGTCCTCGTGGAAGTCGTACGCCCCGGTTGCGCTCGGCGCCGTCCTGCTCCTACAACTTCTCCAGCTGCCGTTGGTCCTCCTGCTGGCGCGCCATGTACGGCGTCATCGGCAGGCCGCCGCGGTGCTCCGCGAGGCGGCCGGGGCGGCCACCGCCGTCGAGCGACGCCGGATCGCCGGCGAGGTCCACGACGACGTCCTGCCCGTGCTGCACGGCCTGGTCTACGAACTGGACGGGGCGCGGCTGTCCAGGGCACGCCCGGACCGGGACGCGGCGCACCCGGACCGGAACACGGCGCTGCTGGACCGGACGGCGGAGGGCCTGCGGTCCGGCATCCGGCGGCTGCGCGCCCTGCTCCTGGACCTCAGCCAGGACCGGCTGCCCGAGACGGACCTGGCGGCGGCGCTGACCGAGATGGCCCACCGGATGGAGTCGGCGGGCGTCCACGTGTCCGTGCAGGCGCCCGACGTCGGCTGCCTCCCCCGTCCCGCGGCCGAGGTGCTGTACCGGTGCGTACAGGAGGCCCTGCGGAACGTCGCGGCGCACAGCGGCGCCGAGCGGGTCGAGATAGTCGCAACGGTCGACAGCAACTCGGACGCCGACGCGCACGTGACGATGACGATTGATGACGACGGCCGTGGCTTCGAGGGAGCCCGGCTGGCCGAGAGCAGAGCGGACGGGCACCTCGGGCTGCGGGCCCTGGGAGACCTGGTCGCCGACTCGGGGGGGTCGTTGACGGCCTCGAGCTCACCGGGGCAGGGCACCCGGCTCGTCGTCCGGGTGCCGCTCCACACTCTGGGAGACGACATGCGGGTGCAACAGTGATTCGGGTCCTGGTGGTCGACGACCACGAGGTGGTCCTCACGGGTCTGACCGCGCTGCTGGGCTGTACCGGCGACCTGGTCTGCGTCGGCACCGCGACCGATGGTGACGAGGCGCTGGCGGAGGTGGAGCGGTCGTCGCCGGACGTCGTGCTGCTCGACCTGTCCATGCGGGGCCGGGACGGGCTCTCCGTCGTCCGCGCGCTCCGGGACGCCGGCCGAGACGTGGGTGTGCTGGTCCTGACCTCCTTCCAGGAACCGGAGCGCGTGCTCGAGGTCCTGCAGGCCGGGGCCGATGGCTACCTGCTCAAGGACACCCAGGCCGAGCGGATCCTGGACGGCGTCCGCTCGGTGGCCGCCGGGGGTGCTCCGCTCGACCCGACGGTGGCCCGCTGCCTGCTGGGCGACCTCCGCCAGCAGGCCAGTACGGACGGGCTCACCGACCGGGAACGTGAGGTGCTGGAACTGGTCCGGCAAGGGCTGCCGAACAAGTCCATCGCTCGGCGGCTGCACATCACCGAGCGCACCGTCAAGGCACACGTGACGAACATCCTCCAGCGCCTCGGGGTCAGCGACCGGACCCAGGCGGCGCTGTGGGCCGAACGCCACCTGGGCCCCGAAGGCGTCCCGGGAGCATGAGAGTCGTGCCCCTCCCCCCGCACGGCCACAGCCCGCACGACGGGTCCGATCCGGCCCCACCGGACCCGCGGCACCGACCCGTGGTGCTGTTCGTGCCGCCGCGCGCCGTCCGGTCACCACGGGACGGGATCGCCGCGTTGCTGCCGGTCGCGGCCGGCATCTGCGTCCTGGTCGTCTCGTTGCTGTTCGGCACGTTGATCAGCGCCTGGGCCGGCTGGCGGGTCGCGGTGCCGGACGCCGGGAGCGACACCTCAGGGATCCTCCGCGTCCCCGCCGGTCCCGCCGGCGACGCCCCGCTCGTCCGGGTCGCGGGGGCCCGCGCCGTGGTCGACCCGGTGCCCGCCGCCCAGGACGGGGCACCGCCCGCGGACAGCGGGACACCGGCCGTCCCGGACACCGGCTCCACCCCCGCGTCGCACGAGGCCCGGGCCGTCGGGCTGGTCGCCGTGATCACCGCGGAACCCCGCGCCCCCCACCCGGTGAACCCCAGCGCGGCCGGGCCCACCACGGCCGCCCCGGAGACCCCGTCCTCCCCGGCCACCGCCTCCCGGGGCCCGACCGCCTCCCAGCCACCAGCGGCGCCGACGGCCAACGCATCACCGACCTCGAGTGCGCCGACGCGGTCCGGCGCTCCGGCCCTGGCGCCGACCAGCCGGCCTGCGCCGACGACCGGCACTCCATCGACGCACGTCCTCACGCCGCCGCGGACCACGACGACGCCGGAACACGGCATCGGGGACGGGTCCCGCACCCGCCCGCGCACCACCGCGGTGCCGGCCATGGGTGGCCGGGGCGGCCACCCGGACGGCG
>JAOPVN010000269.1 GCA_025966175.1 Modestobacter sp.
ACGCCGATGCTCCAGCCCCCGTCCCGGACCAGCCGCCGCACCACGTCGACCACGACCGACGGGTCGTCCAGCAGCCCCTGGAACTCATCGCCCGCAGTGCGCTCGAAGCGCAGCACGGTGGGCACCCCGGCGAGCGCGGCGAGCACCTCCGGCACCCGGTCGGGGCTGCGCCGGCTTCCTCGCTGGTCCACGGTCAACACGAACGGCACCCCGCAAGTCCACCAGCTTGCAATGAGAAAAGCAAGGCTAGAACCTTTGCGATGCGGGGCAGCACCGGCAGCTCAGGAGGCGGCAGCTCAGGAACCGGCGAGCTCGGGCGGGAAACCGCCGGTCGCCACCGGCCCCCACCGCTCGATCGTGACCCGCACCAGCGACTTGCCCTGGCGCTGCATCGCCGCCCGGTACTCGTCCCAGTCCGGGTGCTCCCCGCTGATCGCCCGGAAGTAGTCGACCAGCGGCTCGAGCGCCTCGGGCAGGTCGAGCACCTCGGCCTGCCCGTCGACCTGGACCCACGGGCCGTCGAAGTCGTCGGAGAGCACGCACAGCGACACCTGCGGGTCGCGGCGGGCGTTGACGACCTTGGCGCGCTGCGGATAGGTGGCGACGACGATCCGGCCCTGCTCGTCGACCCCGAACGTCACCGGGGACAGCTGCGCGGAGCCGTCGGTGCGGTGGGTGAGCAGCACGGCCCGGTGCCGGGGCCGCAGGAAGGTGAGCAGCTCGTCGCGCTCGACACGATCGGCGGTGGCGGTTCTCGGCATGGGCTGAACCTACGACGCGGGTACGACAGCCGTCCTGCGGAGATCCCGCGGTGACGTCGGTGCGGCCGGCAGGTACCGCACGCTCCGGTGTGCTGGGATCACCGCATGTCCGCCGATCGTTCCGCCGAGCCCGCCGCCGACGAGACGAGGGCCGAGGAGCCCGGCGCCGCGCCCGCCACCACGGAGGTCACCGACCAGGTGACGGTGAGCACCCGGGCACCCGCGCCGGGACCCGAGCGCACCCAGCGCCTGCACTCCGCGGTCCGCCGGGTGGCGGTCGCCTCCGGCGAGCTGATCCTGATCGTGGCGGCGCTGGTGATCCTCGGCTACGTCTTCGGCAAGCTGTGGGTGGTCCTGCTCCCCGTCGTCCTCGGGTTGCTCTTCACCACGGTGCTCTGGCCGGCGACCCGGTTCCTGCGCCAGCACGCCTGGCCGCCGGCGCTGGCCGCCGCGACCGTGCTGCTGGTCTTCCTCGGCGCCCTCGGCGGGGTCGTCGCGGTGATCGTCCCCCAGGTCGTCGGGCAGGTCGACGAAGTCGCCAACGGGGTGACCGGGGGCCTGCAGCAGGTGCAGGACTGGCTCGAAGGGCCCCCGTTCAACCTCGGCCAGGACCAGATCGGCAACGCCGTCGACTCAGTGATCAACAGCATCCAGAACAACGCCCAGAACATCGCCGGCTACGCCGTCACCACCGCCACCACGATCGGCAACGTCCTGGTGAACCTGGTGCTCGCCCTCACGCTGACCTTCTTCTTCCTCAAGGACGGCCCGAGGTGGGTGCCCTGGCTGGCCGCGCAGACCGGGCCGCGGGCCGCTCCGCACATCGCCGCGCTGTCCCTGAAGATGTGGAGCACGCTGTCGGAGTTCATCCGCCAGCAGGCCCTGGTGGGTTTCGTCGATGCCGTCTTCATCGGTGCGGGGTTGTTGTTCGTCGGCGTCCCGCTGGTGCTGCCGCTGGCGGTGATCACCTTCTTCGGTGCCTTCGTGCCGATCATCGGCGCGTTCGTGGCCGGGGCGTTCGCCGTCCTCATCGCACTGGTCAGCGTCGGGTTCACCAAGGCACTGATCATCCTGGGCGTCGTCGTGCTCGTGCAGCAGCTCGAGGGCAACGTGCTGACGCCGCTGATCCAGGGCCGCGGGCTCAACCTGCACGCCGCCGTGGTCATCCTCGCGGTGACCGCCGGCGGGAGCCTGGCCGGGATCATCGGCGCGTTCCTGTCCGTGCCGGTGGCTGCGCTGCTCGCGGTCGCCTATCGCTACGGCCGGGACATGCTGGACGGGCTCACCCCCGAGGTGGCACCGGACGGCACGCGTCGGCAGCTGACCGGCGACTCCTCCGGCTCGCAGCTGGTGACGGCGCGGGCCGAGGACAGCACTCCCGGGATCTGAGACCCGACAGCTGACCGGCCGTCCCCCCCGCAGGGGGACGATGGGAATGCCAGCGGCCCCGCCGGGGCTGGTGATCACGTGCAGTTCGATCCATCGTCAGGAGGACGCCCCGTGCCGCAGCGACCGGAGGACCTCGTCGAGGTCCTCCCCGAGGCCGAGCCCCTCCTCGCCCGCGAGGCGGCGGTCTCCTCCCCGGAGGAACGCCGCGGGCTGGTCCTCGTCCACGACCTGGCCGGGGAGTTCGACGCCGCGCACGCCGGAGCACTCGCCGGCGCACACCTGCTGGACGCGCTCCCCTCCCGGCTGATCGCCCGCTTCGACGTCGACGCCCTGGTCGACTACCGCGGCCACCGGCCGCGGATGGTCTTCTCCGGGGACCGGTACGACTCGATCACCTCCCCCGAGATCGGCCTCCACGCGCTGGAGGACGACGGCGGCACCCCGTTCCTGCTGTTGCACGGCGCCGAGCCGGACTACGCGTGGGAGCGGTTCACCGCCGCGGTGCTGCAGCTGGTCGAGCGGCTGGGCGTCACCCGGGTGGTGGCCCTGCACGCGATCCCGATGCCGGTACCGCACACCCGCCCGGTCACCGTGACCGCGCACGCCACGCGCCGCCAGCTCATCGAGTCCTATCCGGTCTACTGGGGCGAGATGCGCATCCCCGGCAGCGTCGGTGCCCTGCTGGAGCTGCGCCTGGGTGAGGCCGGCGTCGACGCCCTCGGCGTCGGGGCGCACGTGCCGCACTACCTGGCGCAGGCCACCTACCCGGCCGCCTCACTCACCCTGCTCGAGCACCTGGAGCGGCTGACCGGGCTGCACGTGCCGACCGAGACGCTGCGCGAGGCCGCCGAGGCCAACCGCACCGAGGTCGACGAGCAGATCGGCCGCAGCAGCGAGAACACCGCGGTCGTCGCCGCGCTGGAGGAGCAGTTCGACTCCTTCACCGCCTCCCGGGACGACACCGGGCTGCTCGGCTTCAGCGGCGAGATGCCCAGCGGCGAGGAGCTCGGTGCACAGATCGAGCGGTTCCTCGCCGAGCAGGACGAGCACCCCACCGACTGAACAAGGACCTCCTCCTCCCCACCCTTCGCGAGCTCAGGGCGGGCCCCGGGAGGAGGCCACCGGCAGGAGCGGCCCCAGGGCTCAGGTGGCCGGGTCGCCGACGTCCATCCGGCTGATCAGCGGGCCGGTGAACGTGTAGGTGTGCAGCACGAAGGCCCGCCCGAGCAGGTCGCCGTCCCGATCCCGGACCTCCTGCTCGACCAGCACCTCGACCCGGCCGTCGGGCAGCTCCCGCACCCGGCGTGGGTGCACCTGGGAGTCGATCACCTCCCACTGGCCCAGCCAGTAGGTGCGGACGGCGTCCCGGCCGACCACCCGCCCGCCGTGCCAGACGTCGGGCCAGTCCACGTCGGGGGCGAACTGGGCGAGCAGGGCGTCGATGTCCCGCGCGTTGAAGGCGTCGTAGAGCGCGCTGATCGTGTCCGGGTCGGGACCCTCACCGGCGAGCACCCGGGCTACGGCGAGCGCATGCGGGTCGACCGGTGTGCCGGCCGCGGCGCGCAGCCAACCGGCGAGCGGCCCGGCCAGCGCCGGGGAGAGGGTGCAGATCCACTCCGCCGTCCGGGCGCGGGCATCGGCGACGTGCTCGGTCGCGCCGTCGGCCGCCTCGGCCACCACCTCCGGGCGCGTGGCCAGCAGCCCGCGGACGGTCCAGGTGCCGCCGGTGGTCCGCGCGGCCAGGGCCTCCAGCCGGTCCGCGGCAGCGAGCAGCAGCCGGGCGTCGTCGTCCATGCCGACAGTCTGGTCAGCCCGACCCGCCAGCGGGATGGCGGGTCGACCTGCGTGGTGGCGACGGCCGGACGAGACTCGACGCACCTGCGCCGGCCACTCACGGACCGGCCAGCTGGTGGACACCGATCCCCCAAGGAGCGACATTGCTGTCTGACCGATCGCGTCCGGTCATCGAGGCAACGCTGCCGGTCGTCGCGGAGAACATCGAGGAGATCGCCCGACGCTTCTACGGGCACCTGTTCGGTGCACACCCCGAACTGCTCGACGGCACGTTCAACCGCGGCAACCAGGCAGAAGGCACCCAGCAGGTGGCACTCGCCGGCTCGGTCGCCGTCTTCGCCAGCGCCCTGGTCAAGGCCCCCGAGCAGGTCCCCGAACACCTCCTGCTCCGGATCGCGCACAAGCACGTCTCGCTGGGGATCACCCCGGAGCAGTACGAGGTCGTGCACGACAACCTGTTCTGGGCGATCGTCGACGTCCTGGGCGACGCGGTCACCCCGGAGGTGGCGGCGGCCTGGGACGAGGTCTACTGGCTGATGGCCTACGCCCTGATCAACATGGAGCGCGGCCTGTACAGCTCCCGTGGAGTGCGGCCGGCGACGGTCTGGCGGGAGTGGCAGGTCACCGAGAAGATCCAGGAGACCCCCGACGTCGTCACCTTCCGGGTGCGGCGGACCGACGACCGGCTGGTGAAGACGTCGCTGCCCGGGCAGTACGTGTCGGTCAGGGTGCGGATGCCCGACGGCGTCCACCAGCCCCGCCAGTACAGCCTCACCCGCGCCGACGACGGAGAGCACCGCCAGTTCTCGGTCAAGCGGGTGCGCGGGGGCGACAAGCCGGACGGCGAGGTGTCGAACCTGTTGTGCGACGGGGTCCAGGTGGGCGACGTGCTGACCCTGTCGCTGCCGTTCGGCGACGTCGTCCTGGACGACTCCGGACGTCCGGTGGTCTTCGCCAGCGCCGGGATCGGGATCACCCCGATGGCCGGCATGCTCTCCCACCTGACCGCCGCCGGCTCCCACCTGCCGATCACCGTGCTGCACGCCGACCTCGACGAGGCGTCCTTCCCGTTGCGCGACCAGGTGCTCGGCGACCTCTCGCGGCTGTCGAACGCCGCCATGCACATCTGGTACGAGCGGGGCACGCGCAGCACCCTGCCCATCGCCGGCGTTCACGCCGGGACGATGGACCTGGACGAGGTCGACCTGGCCGAGGGGGCCGCGTACTACCTGTGCGGCCCGCTGCCGTTCATGCGGTCGGTCCGCAGCGCCCTGATCGACCGGGACGTGCCGGCCCGCGACATCCAGTACGAGGTCTTCGGCCCCGACCTCTGGCAGGCCG
>JAOPVN010000276.1 GCA_025966175.1 Modestobacter sp.
GGACGACAGCGCGCTGCCCGCCCGCGACCGGGGCCCGGTCCGCCGTCTGGTGCGCGACATCGTCGACACCCGCCGCAACGCCGGGAGCTTCTTCCTGGTCGTCGCCGCCCTGGTGCTGATCGGCTACTTCATCCCGAACTCGTCGGTGCAGGGTTACACCGTCTTCGTCTGGTTCGCCTTCTTCCTGGTGATCATCGCCGACTCGTTCGTGCTCGGCCGGCGGATCAAGAAGACCGTCACCGAGCGCTTCCCGGACCACAAGGAGTCGATGAGGTCGCTGGTCTGGTACGGCGTCAGCCGGGCCACGATGATCAGGCGCTGGCGCTTCCCCAAGCCCCAGGTCGCGCAGAACGCCGAGTAGGCAGAACGCCGAGTAGGCAGAACGCCGTCCTCCCCACCCCTTCGCAGGCTCAGGGCGGGACCCGGGACGGGGCGATGCCAGGGGCACGCCGTGAGCGGGGCTGACGACTAGCGTCGGTGGACGTGCAGACACGACGCCTCGGCCGTTCCGGCCTGACCATCTCCGAGATCGCCTACGGCAACTGGCTCACCCACGGCAGCCAGGTCGAGGAGGACGCCGCGCACGCCTGCGTGCGTGCCGCCCTCGACGTCGGCATCACCACCTTCGACACCGCCGACGTCTATGCCGGCACGAAGGCCGAGTCGGTGCTCGGTCGCGCCCTGGCCGGCCAGCGCCGCGAGGGCCTGGAGATCTTCACCAAGGTCTACTGGCCCACCGGCCCCGGCGCCAACGACCGCGGACTCTCCCGCAAGCACATCACCGAGAGCTGCAACGCCTCGCTGAAGCGCCTGCAGACCGACTACGTCGACCTCTACCAGGCCCACCGGTACGACTCCTCGGTGCCGCTGGAGGAGACGATGACCGCCTTCGCCGACCTGGTCCGGCAGGGCAAGGTCCTCTACCTCGGTGTCTCGGAGTGGCGGGCCGAGGAGATCGCGGCAGCCGCCGAGCTGGCCCGCGAGCTGAAGGTCCAGTTGATCAGCAACCAGCCGCCGTACTCGATGCTTTGGCGGGTCATCGAGGCCGAGGTGGTGCCGACCAGCGAGAAGGAGGGCATCTCCCAGATCGTCTGGTCCCCGCTGGCCCAGGGCGTGCTCACCGGCAAGTACCTGCCGGGCCAGCAGCCGCCGACCGACAGCCGCGGTGGACACGCCACCGCGGGCGGCTCGATGCAGAGCTACCTCGACGACGACGTGCTCACCCGCGTCCAGCGGCTGCGGCCCATCGCCGACGAGGTCGGCCTCACGATGGCTCAGCTCGCCGTCGCCTGGGTGCTGCAGAACGAGAACGTGGCCGCGGCGATCATCGGGGCCAGCCGGCCCGAGCAGGTGCACGACAACGTCAAGGCCGCCGGCGTCCAGCTGCCGACCGAGGTGATGACCCGCATCGACGACGCGCTCGGTGACGTCGTCGAGCGCGACCCCGCGAAGACCTCCCGGGGGTGAGAAACGGCCCCCTCCTGGGTCCCCTCGCACGCTCCGGGACGCCCGGGAGGGGGCCGTTCCGAGCTCGGGGAGGCCGAGGGGTCCTGTCTCAGGTGGCGGCCAGGCCCATCGGCCCGTACACCCGCTCGCCGTCCTGCTGGAGGGTGACCGTCGCGATCCCGCGTTCCAGCAGGTCGCGCCATGCCTCCCCCAGCCAGGACTCCGCATCGCCCTGGTTGTCGAACTCGGGCACCTCCACCCCGAGCGTGACGGGGTCGACGGGTGCCCCCGAGGGGTCTTCCAGCTGCCAGGTCCAGCCCATGGCGGCGAGGCTAGCGAGCCGCGGCCCGCTCGGCAGACCCGGGCATGCCCGACGCCGGCGATCTTGGTTTACGCGGTCAGGGGATCGGGGCATGGCAGGGGCTCGGCACTGCGCCGAGCGGTCCTGCCGCCCCCGTTCCCCCGAGCCCCGCAGAGGATCCATGAGCCATCGCAGCCCGGGCGCCGGAGCCGGCCGCGCGGAGACCCCGCTGCCGACCGAGACGATCGAGAGCGTCAGGACCGACGTCGCCACGGTCGAGGACCGGGTGTCCCGGTGAACGCCGCCGCACGGCCCGGCACGCCGGACGTCAGCGGCCCGACCGACCCGGACGCGATCCGGGCCCAGATCGAGGCGACCCGGGAGCAGCTGGGTCGCACCGTCGACGAGCTGGCCCAGCGGCTGGACGTGCCCAGCCGCACGAAGGAGAGCGCCCTGCGCGCCCGAGACACCGTGGTGGAGACCTACCGGGAGAGCCCACCGGCCGTTCTCGGGGCCGCCGCGGTCCTGCTCGCGGTCGTCGTCGGCATCGTCGTCTGGAGGAAGCAGCGATGAGCAAGGGAGCCAAGCTCGCCTACCGCCCGATCGGGCTCGTCGGCGGCGTGCTGGCCGGGACGTTGTCCGGGATCGTGTTCAAGCAGGTCTGGAAGCTCATCGCGCACGAGGACGACGCCCCCGGTGCGTTGCAGAGCGAGTACGGGACGGGCGAGGTGCTGCTGGCCGCCGCCGTGCAGGGGGCGATCTTCGCCGTCACCAAGGCCGCCATCGACCGTTTCGGTGCGCGCGGCTTCACCAAGCTGACCGGCGCCTGGCCGGGCGACTGACCTCCACCCACCCCATGCAGCAGCCGAGAAGAGGGGCCAGTCCGATGGTCGACACCGGACGGCCGGACAGCGCCGTGGAGCGCATCCGGGCACGGGTGCAGGAGAAGGCCGACCGCCGGGCCGCGCTCCGCGGAGCAGACGCCCCGGCCGTGCACCCGCCCACGCCGCGGGCGGCCGGGACGCCGTCCGCGACGCCGCCCGGACGTGACC
>JAOPVN010000332.1 GCA_025966175.1 Modestobacter sp.
GTTGGCCAGGTCCTCCGCGGTCAGCTTCTTCATCTGGTGCGTGGAGTTGCGGCCCTCGAAGTGGCTGCCCAGCGTCCAGCCCTTGATGGTCTTGGCGAGGATGACCGTGGGCTGGCCCTTGTGGTCCATCGCGGCCTTGTAGGCGGCGTAGACCTTGCGGTAGTCGTGTCCGCCTCGGGCGAGGTCCCAGACCTCCTTGTCGCTCATGTCCTCGACGAGCTTGCGGGTGCGCGGGTCGCGACCGAAGAAGTGCTCGCGCACGTAGGCGCCGTCCTCGGCCTTGTAGGTCTGGTAGTCGCCGTCGGGCGTCTGGTTCATCAGGTTGACCAGGGCGCCGTCACGGTCGGCGGCCAGCAGCTTGTCCCAGCCGCGGCCCCAGATCACCTTGATGACGTTCCAGCCGGCGCCGCGGAAGATCGACTCCAGCTCCTGGATGATCTTGCCGTTGCCGCGGACCGGACCGTCGAGGCGCTGCAGGTTGCAGTTGACGACGAAGGTGAGGTTGTCCAGCTCCTCGCGGGCGGCCAGCCCGATCGGGCCGAGGGACTCCGGCTCGTCCATCTCGCCGTCGCCGAGGAACGCCCACACGTGCTGGTCGGAGGTGTCGGCGATGCCGCGGCTGTGCAGGTAGCGGTTGAACCGCGCCTGGTAGATCGCGTTCATCGGGCCGAGGCCCATCGAGACGGTGGGGAACTCCCAGAAGTCCGGCATCAGCCGGGGGTGCGGATAGGACGACAGGCCGCCGCCGGGGTGGCTGACCTCCTGGCGGAACCCGTCGAGCTGGTGCTCGTCGAGCCGGCCCTCGAGGTAGGCGCGGGCGTAGATGCCGGGGGAGGCATGGCCCTGGAAGTAGATCTGGTCGCCGCCGCCGGGGTGGTCCTTGCCGCGGAAGAAGTGGTTGAAGCCGACCTCGTACAGCGAGGCGGAGGACGCGTAGGAGGAGATGTGGCCGCCGACGGCGATCCCCGGCCGCTGTGCGCGATGGACCATGATCGCGGCGTTCCACCGGATGTAGGCGCGGATCCGGCGCTCGACGTCCTCGTCGCCCGGGAACCACGGCTCGCGCTCCGGCGGGATCGTGTTGATGTAGTCGGTGCTGCGCAGGGCGGGGACGCCGACCTGCTGCTCGCGGCTGCGCTCCAGCATGCGGAGCATCAGGTAGCGGGCGCGGCCGCGTCCAGCGTGGTCGACGACCGCGTCCAGCGAGTCCAGCCACTCCTGGGTCTCGTCGGGGTCGGTGTCGTGTAGCTGGCTGGGCCGACCGGCGGTGATGACCGCGCGAGGGGTGCCTGCGATGCGGGCGGGGTCTCCGTCCGACTGCTGCGGTGCGCTCATGTGCCCATGGTCTCTCGCCAGGGGGGCTCACGTCACGTTGCCCTGCCGTTCATGCCGACAGCGGACGTCGATCGGACGTCGATCGATGTCGGCCGGGGCGGTGCCCCCGATCCCCGGACCACCCGACCGCCGGGCACGAGCCCTTGCGCGAGGTCCCCCATGCCCTACGCTCCGCAGGACACGGTGGCCCCCCAGAGGCACCGGTATCGCGCCAGGGGGTGGGATGGTCAGGCTGCGGGAGTTCCCGCTGATGCCCGGTGTGGCGCTGCCCGCCGGACCAGGGTCCTGCGCCCCGGGCCTCGAGACCCCGTTCCCGACCGCACCGAGCGGACTGGACACTGCGTGCGAGAACCTGTGAGCATGTTCGACCGCGCGACCTGGCCCAGGACAGGGCACCATCCGTACAGATCACCATCTGATCGAGCGGGTACCAACCACACGGAGGAACAGCAGGGATGAGCGTCGACTCGGGCAGCACCAGCATGGCTGCCCGGCTGGGGATCAAGCCGGGCATGGTGGTGCAGGAGCTCGGCTGGGACGAGGACGCAGACGAGGACCTGCGCGACTCCGTCATCGAGCTCTCCGGTGGGGAGATGGTCGATGAGGACTCCGACGAGGTGGCCGACGTCGTCCTGCTGTGGTGGCGGGAGGAGGACGGCGACCTGATCGATGCACTCGTCGACTCCATCGCCTCCCTCGCGGAGGACGGCGTGGTGTGGTTGCTGGTGCCCAAGTCCGGGCGCCCGGGCCACGTGGAGCCCGGTGACGTCACCGAGGCCGCGCCGACCGCCGGGCTGCAGCAGACCTCGAGCATCTCGGCGGCCAAGGACTGGTCCGGCATCCGGCTGGTGACCCCGAAGGCGGCGCGCTCCCGGCGCTGAAAAAGGACCACCCCTCCCCCCACGCCTCGCAGGCTCGGCGCGGTTCCCTGAGGGGTGGCCGTTCCAGCACGTCACCCCGTGGGGCACGATCGGTGCATGAGCATCTCCGTCGGTGACACCGCGCCCGAGTTCAGCCTCCCCGACCAGGACAAGCAGGTCGTCTCCCTGGCGGAGCTGCGGGGGGCGCCCGTTCTGGTCGTCTTCGACCCGTTCGCCTTCTCCGGCATCTGCACCGGTGAGCTGTGCCAGCTGCGGGACGAGCTGGCCACGTACACCGAGGCCGGCGTGAAGGTCGTGGCC
>JAOPVN010000363.1 GCA_025966175.1 Modestobacter sp.
GCACCCGGTCGGACACCGCACCGGCGATGAGCGCGGTGGTGATGACGGCGAACAGCGCCTGGAAGATGGCCACCAGGGCCGGCGGCAGCGCGGCGGTCTCGTCACCGGCGACCAGCTTCCCGAGCCCGAGGTACTCGGTGACGTTCCCCAGGATGCCCGCGCCGCCGTAGGAGTTCCCGAAGACGGCGGAGAAGCCGAACAGGGTCCACAGCACGCCGACGACCGCGACGGCGCCGAACACCATCATGATCATGTTCAGGATGGAGCGGGACGCCACCATCCCGCCGTAGAACAGCGCGAGGCCGGGGATCATGAGTGCGACCGCCATGCTGGCGGCGAGGATGAATGCGGTACTGCCGACGTCCATCAGGGCCTCTCGTCTACTGCAGGTGGTCGATGTTGCGCGCTAGTAGACGGGTAGGGCGTTACCTCCACTGCCGCCTGCTGTGACGTTCATGTGACGAGCCGTCGCATCCGGCCCGCCGTCGAGGGATGGACGGCACGATCCCGGGTAGCGGCCTGCACATGGCCGAGCTCACCAGCGGACTCCTGCCGGGCCTGACCGTGGCCGTCACCGGAGCGACCGGGAACGTCGGGACGGCACTGCTGCGCGCCCTCACTGCTGCCGGGGTGAAGCAGGTGCGTGGCCTGGCCCGCCGCGAGCCACCGGACACCGCCCCCTACGACGGGGTGCGCTGGTACCTCGCCGACCTGGGCTCCCGGGACAGCGAGGAGGTGCTCGCCGAGTTCCTGCACGACGTGGACGCCGTCGTCCACCTCGCCTGGGCGCTGCAGCCCGGCCGGAAACCGGAGCGGTTGCGCCAGGTCAACGTGGAGGGCACCCGCCGGGTGCTGGACGCCGCGGTCGCCGCCGGGGTCCCGCACGTGCTGCACATGTCCTCCCTCGGCGTGTACTCCGCCGGTCCCCCGTCGCGCCGGATCACCGAGGACTGGCCCACCGAGGGGGTACCGAGCTCGCAGTACAGCCGGGACAAGGTCGAGTGCGAGCGGCTGGTGCGGGAGCTGGTCGCCGAGCACCCCGACGTCGTCGTCTCGGTGACCCGCCCGACCCTCGTCCTGCAGCCGGAGGCCAGCAGCGAGATCGGCCGGTACTTCCTCGGCGAGCTCGGGCTGGCCGCCGCCCGGCTGCTGCCCGGCCCGGTCGCCCGACTCCTGCCACTCCCCCTGCCCAGCCTGTACGTCTCGTTCGTCCACGCCGACGACGTCGCCGCCGCGATCGTGCAGATCCTGGACCGGCGCGCACCGGGGGCGTTCAACCTCTCCGCCGAGCCGGCCCTGAGCGCCGACGACCTGGCCAGGGCACTGGGCTCCTGGCGGATCCCGACCCCGGCCGTGGTGCTCCGCACGGCCCTGGACGTCGCGTACCGGGCGCACCTCGTGCCGACCGAGCCGGGTTGGCTGGACCTCGGGCTCGGGGTGCCGCTGCTGGAGTCGGCGAGGGCACGCACGGTGCTGGACTGGAAGCCGGCCCACCGCGGCGACGACGTGCTGCGCGAGTTCGTGGCCGCACTCGGCCGGGGCGAGGGGACCAACAGCCCGCTGCTGAAGCCCGCCGGCGGTCCCGAGCACCCACCGGCGGCGAGCCCCCGCAGCTGAGCCCGGGGGCCTGCACCGGCGCTCGTGCGCAGTTCCCCTCCTGCTCTGGCGCCGTTGCAGGGCCGGGAGAGCGTGCACCACGGCGCACGAGCAGGGCGTCAGCCGGGCGCGGAGCGGTCGGTCCAGGCGGCGACCGAGCGACCGGTCGGCGCGAACACCTCCGCGGCCTGCTCCGGCCGCAGCGCCACCAGCACCGCCTCGCCCTCGGCCAGCACCGTCTCCGGGTCGGCGGCCGTGGTGAGCCGACCGATCGCGGTGGCCCGCCGACCCTCCGTCGTCCCGAGTTCGGCCCGCACCAGCAGCGGCGTGCCCAGCGGCACCGGCCGGCGGTAGCGGACCGAGAGCGTCGCCGTCAGGCCACCGTGTCCGGCGCTGCGCGCGGCGCGGGCCAGGGCGTGGTCCAGCAGCGTCGCGGTGACCCCGCCGTGCCCGAGCCCCGGCGGCCCCTCGTAGGCCTTGCCGAGCGTGACCTCACCGGTGACCCGGCCGTCCGCGGACTCGGTGACCAGCAGCGGCGGCGCCAGCGGGCTGCCCGGCCCGTAGACCGGGTTGTACCAGCGCTCCCCCACCTCGGGGTCGTCGATGGTGGCGATCTGCGCGAGCTCCCGCTGGGTCGCGCGCAGCCGGTCCGCCTGGGCCCGGACCACCGACTCGACGGCGGCCAGCTCGTCGAGCGGCACCTCGGTGCGGACGGCGGCATCGATCAGCTCACGCAGCGCAGCGCCCAGCGAGCCGACGGCGTCCCGCCGGGTGTCCCGCTCCGGATCAACCACGGGGCATGCCGGCCGCACGCAGCAGCGCCCCGCCGATGATCACCTTCTGCACCTCGCTGGTGCCCTCATAGAGCCGGTAGAGCCGGGCGTCGCGGTAGAAGCGCTCGACCGGCGTGGTCCGCAGGTATCCCAGCCCACCGTGCACCTGCACCGCGCGGTCGGTGGCCCGGGCGACCATCTCGCTGCAGAACAGCTTGGCCGACGACGGGCCGACCGAGGTGTCCTCGCCGGAGTCGTAGCGGGCGGCGACGTCGATGACCATGCTGCGGGCGGCCAGCAGCTCGGCGTGGGTCTCGGCCAGCATCGCCTGGACCAGTTGGAACCGGCCGATCGGCGCACCCCCCTGCTTGGCGGCGGCGGCGTAGGCCACCGACTCGTCGAGCACCCGCTGCGCCATGCCGACGCACAGCGCCGCGATGTGCAGCCGGCCGCGGGACAGCACGGTGAGCGCCTTGGCGTAGCCGCGCCCCTCCTCGCCGATCAGCGCCTCGGCGGGCACGTGCACGTCGTCGAAGAACACCTCGGCGGTCCAGGCGCCGGACTGCCCCATCTTCTTGTCCTTGGGGCCCACGGTGACCCCCGGCGTCGTGGTCTCGACGACGAAGCTGGAGATGCCCCGGCCGCCCTTCTCCTCCGGGTTGGTCCGGGCGAAGACGACGAAGAGGTCGGCCAGCGGCGCGTTGGTGATGTAGCGCTTGCTGCCGTTGATGACCCACGAATCGCCGTCCCGGCGGGCGGAGGTGCGCAGCGCCGACGGGTCCGAGCCCGCCTCCGCCTCGGTGAGGGCGAAGGAGCCGATGAGCTCGCCGGCCGAGAGCCCGGGCAGGTACTTCTTCTTCTGCGTCTCGTCACCGAAGCGGGCGATCACCTGACCGGAGATGCCGTTGTTGGTGCCGAACAGCGAGCGGAAGGCCGGCGTCGTGTAGCCGAACTCGATGGCCAGCTCGACGTCCTCGCTCATGGTCACGCCGAGGCCGCCGTACTCCTCGGGCAGCGCGTAGCCGAACAGACCCATCTCGGCGATCTGCGCGCGGAGCTGATCGGGGATGCGGTCCTCGTCCTCGATGCGCTCCTCGAGGGGGACGACCTCCTCGCGCACGAGCTGACGAACGGCGTCCTTGATCTGACGGAAGTCCTCGGCGTCCATGCGACGCATTGTGCCGCGCCGGTCGATGACCGGCGCGGCACCTCTGCTCAGGCGAGGGCGTCGAGGCGGGCCATGTCCTCGGCGGAGAGGCGGACGCCGGCGGCGCCCAGGTTCTCCGTGAGGTGGTCGACGGACTTGGTGCCCGGGATCGGGAGGATCACCGGCGACTTCTGCAGCAGCCAGGCCAGCG
>JAOPVN010000412.1 GCA_025966175.1 Modestobacter sp.
CCTCGAACCGGTCCCAGCCCGACAGCTGGTACGGCAGGCCCGCGGTCGGCATGCCCTCGAACACCTTGGAGCGGGCCGAGGCCAGCCCGGTGTCCGCGCCCACCCAGTACGGGGAGGACGCCGACAGCGCGAGGAAGTGCGGCAGGTACTGGGACAGGGCGTTGACGATCGGGATCGCCTTCTCCGGCGCGCGGACGCCGACGTGCACGTGCACCCCGAAGATCTGCAGCCGGCGGGCCAGCCACTGCATCTTCTCCACCAGCTGGAGGTAGCGCTCCTTCGGCGAGATCTGCTGGGTCTGCCAGTCGGTGATCGGGTGCGTGCCGGCGCACATCAGCGCCAGCCCCCGCTTGTCAGCGGCGGCGACCACCTCGGCCAGCGTGCCGGCCAGGTCCGCCTTCGCCTCGGCGACGGTGGTGCAGACGCCGGTGATGATCTCGATGGTCGACTGCAGCAGCTCGTGCTTGGCCTTCGGGTGCTCCTCGAGACCGGCCGGCGTGATCCCGGCCAGGATCTCGGTGGCGCCCGACGTCAACTGCCGGGTCTGCGGGTCGACGAGCTGGAGCTCCCACTCGACGCCCAGGCTGGCGCGCTCGGAGGAGTGGAAGGGGATCTGCACCCGGGCGAGTCTAGGTTCGCAGACGATCTTCCGCCCCTCGGTCGCCATCCCTCCGGGGCAGCCGCCCCCGGTGAGGTGCGCGGAGTTCCTATGCTCCTGGGGTGAGCGAGCCGACGACCCTCTCCCGGACCGATCCCGCGGCGCTGGCTGCGCAGGCGGCCGAGCAGCTGACCGCCGTCCTGGGCGGCGGCCACGACGTCGCCGTCGTGATGGGCTCGGGCTGGGCCCCCGCTGCCGACGCCTTCGGCGAGACCCTGGCCAGCGTCGCCATCGGGGAGCTGCCCGGCTTCGCGGCACCCACGGTGACCGGGCACGGCGGGGAGATCCGCTCGGTGCAGGTCGGCGCCCACAAGGTGCTGCTGTTCCTGGGCCGCACGCACCTCTACGAGGGCCGGGGTGTGGAACCGGTCGTCCACGGCATCCGGACGGCGGCCGCGGCGGGCGTGCGCACCGTCGTCCTCACCAACGCCGCCGGCGGGCTGGCGCCGGACCACCGGGTGGGCCAGGCGGTGCTGATCAGCGACCACCTCAACCTCACCGCCCGCTCGCCGCTGGTGGGGGCGACCTTCGTCGACCTGACCGATCTCTACTCCTCCCGGCTGCGGACGCTGGCGAAGGAGATCGACCCCTCGCTGGTCGAGGGCGTGTACGCGGCGCTGCCCGGCCCGCACTTCGAGACCCCGGCCGAGATCCGGATGCTCACCACCCTCGGCGCCGATCTGGTCGGCATGTCCACGGCCCTGGAGGCGATCGCCGCCCGCGCCGCGGGCATGGAGGTGTTCGGGCTGTCGATGGTGACCAACGCGGCCGCCGGGATCACCGGCGAGGCGCTGGACCACCTGGAGGTGCTGGAGGCGGGCCAGGCCGCCGCCGGCCGGCTGGGCACCTTCCTCGTCGAGCTGATCGGTCGGATGCCATGACCGGGCCGGTGCTCATCACCGGCGCGGCCGGGCTCATCGGCACCTGGCTGCGCGGCGGCCTGCCCGAACGCGGCTGGGCGATCCGCAGCCTGGACGTCGTCCCGATCCCCGAGACCCGGCCCGGCGAGGAGCAGCTGGTCGCCGACGTCACCGACCTGTCGGCGATGATCGATGCGACCGCGGGCGCCTCGGCGGTCGTGCACCTGGCCGGCATCGCCACCGAGTCGACCTGGCCGGCGATCTCCCACGCCAACATCGAGGGCACGTACTGCGCCCTGGAGGCCGCCCGCCGCGCCGGCGTGCAGCGGGTGGTGCTGGCCAGCAGCAACCACGCCGCCGGCTACACCCCCCGCCCGGAAGAGGGGCTGCTCACCGAGGCCGACGCCCCGCACCGGCCGGACACCTACTACGGCGTTGCGAAGGCGACGATGGAGGCGCTCGGGTCGCTGTACGTCGACCGCTACGGGATGGACGTCGTCTGCCTGCGGATCGGCAGCGCCTTCCCCGAGCCGACGACGGTGCGCCAGCTGGCCACCTGGCTGTCCCCGACCGACACCGTCGGGCTGGTCGACGCCGCCCTGCGGGCCCCCTCCCCCGGCTTCTCCGTCGTGTGGGGCATCTCGGACAACACCCGCCGCTGGTGGGACCTCAGCGCCGCCCGGGCGCTGGGCTACCAGCCGGTGGACGACGCCGAGCCCTACGCCGCCGCACTGATCGAGGTGCACGGCGAGCCGGACCCGGCCGACCCGGTGCACACCCGGGTCGGCGGCGAGTACGCCACGGCCGCCTTCGACGCACCACTGGACGACGGCGGGGCCGCCGCGGCCCAGCAGGCGGGCACCCAGGGGCCATGACCGCGGAGCTGCTGGTAGTCGCCCGGGACTGGGCCGACGACGACCCGCACGACGGCGACCAGGCCGAGATCGAGGCGCTCATCGAGGCGGAGAACACCGAGGAGCTGGCGCGCCGGTTCGCCGGGCCGCTGACCTTCGGGACCGCCGGGCTGCGCGGGCCGCTGCGCGCAGGCCCGGCCGGCATGAACGCCGCCGTCGTCAGCCGGGCCGCAGCCGGGCTGGCCCGGTACCTCACGGACACCGGGCACGGCGGCCGCGGGGTCGTGGTCGGTTTCGACGCGCGGCGTCGGTCCGACGAGTTCGCTCAGGTCACCGCCGCGGTGCTCAGCGGCGCCGGGTTCGCGGTGCAGGTGCTCCCCCGGCCGCTGCCCACGCCGGTGCTGTCGTTCGCGGTGCGGCACCTGGGCGCGGTCGCCGGGGTGATGGTCACCGCCAGCCACAACCCGCCGGAGGACAACGGCTACAAGGTCTACCTCGGCGACGGCGCCCAGTTGGTGCCGCCGGCCGACCGGGAGATCGAGGCGGCGATCGCCGCCGTGACGTCGGTACGCGGGCTGCCGCGCAGCGACGACTGGATCACCCTGGGGGACGACGTGGAGGACGACTACGTCGCCGCCGTCGTCGACGCACTGGAGCCCGGGCGGGTGCCCCTTGCCGCCCGGCAGCACCTGGTGGTGGCCTACACCGCTCTCCACGGGGTCGGGTCCGCGACCACCCGCCGGGTGTTCGAGGCCGCCGGGTTCGCGCCGGTGCACGCCGTGCCGGAGCAGGACCGACCCGACCCGGCGTTCCCGACCGTCGCCTTCCCCAACCCGGAGGAACCGGGGGCGGTCGATCTGCTGACCGCACTGGCCGACCGGGTCGGCGCCGACGTGGCGATCGCCGAGGACCCGGACGCCGACCGCTGCTCGGTCGTCTGCGGGGGCCGGCAGCTGACCGGCGACGAGGTCGGGGCGCTGCTGGCCGACTGGCTGCTGCGCCGCGGGGTGCGGGGGACGTACGCCTGCTCGCTGGTCAGCGGCTCGCTGCTGCACCAGCTGACCCGGGCGCACGGCGTGCCGTCCGAGGAGACCCCGACCGGGTTCAAGTGGATCATCCGCGCCGGCTCGCCCGAGGCGCCGCTGGTGTTCGGCTACGAGGAGGCGCTGGGCTACGCGGTGACCCCGACGGTCGCGCGCGACAAGGACGGCATCTCCGCGGCGCTCGCCGTTGCCCTGCTCGCCGCGGAGCTCGCCACCGAGGGCCGCAGGCTGACCGACCGGCTCGACGAGCTGGCCACCGAGCACGGCCTGTTCGCCACCGGCCAGCTGTCGGTGCGGGTGGCGGACCTGTCGCTGATCTCCGGCGCGATGGCACGGCTGCGGGCGCGCCCGCCGGCGCGGCTGCTGGGCCGGGACGTCGAGGTCACCGACCTCGCGGAGTCGGAGCCGCCGGTGGACGCGGTCCGGCTGCTCGGCGACGGCGTCCGGGTGATCGTCCGGCCCAGCGGCACCGAGCCGAAGCTCAAGGCCTACCTGGAGACCGTCGTCCCGGTGCAGGACGACGCCGGGGTACCGGCCGCCCGCGGCCGCGGCGCGGACGAGCTGGCCCAGCTGCGCGCGGAGATGTCCGTAGCCCTCGGGCTCTGACCGACGGTCAGCGGTAGGCCGGCGGGTAGCCGGGCTCGGGCACCCGCTCGCCCACCGGCGGCGGCCCGTACCGGTCGGGTGTCGGGTGCCGGGCAGGAAGCCCGCACCAGTCCTCCGACCAGCGGGATCAGACCGAGCAACAACCACCAGGCGGAGTGGTCTCGGTCGTGCAGCCGGGCGACGTTCGCGGAGAAGGACGGCACCAGGGAGAGCACCAGCACGGGCACCGTGCCGTTCGAGCGGATGCGCCGGGACCTGGACGCGATGCCCGAGGTGGTCTCCGCCTCGACGGTGTCCGGTGGCGCCGACGCCATGCTGCGGGTCGTCGCCTCCGACGCCAGCCACCTCGAGCGGGTGGTCAGCCGGCTGCGCGACCTGACCTACGTGCAGCAGACCAACACCGTGCTGCTGCTGAGCAACCTGCTGTCCCGCCCGACCCCGCTGACCACCGGCCACCCCCATTGAGGGCGCCGTGGGCGCTCAGCCCCAGTGCGGCGGCGGGTACAGCGGCTGTTCCGCGGCCGGAGCGCGCGGGAAGCCGTTCGGCGGGCCGTACCGGTTCGGGCCGCCGTCCCCGCGCAGGAAGCCGTTCAGCACCAGCAGCGCCAGCCCGCCGAGGTAGGGCACCAGCCCGAGGAGCAGCCACCAGGCCGGCATGCCGCGGTCGTGCAGGCGGGTCGCGCTGGCCGAGATCGACGCCGGCAGGGTCAGGAGCACCACGGTGAGCACGATCGGGCCGTAGGGCGAGCCGCCGGCGGCGACATCGGCCAGGTGCGTGTTGCCCATCGACAGGTCGGCGAGGAGAGCGAGCACGCTGAGCACCCCGAGCGGCACCGAGTAGTGCAGCCACCAGGTGCGCCGGTCGATGCGCCCGCGGCGCACGTACCACTGCCAGAAGCTCACGACGTCAGTCTTCCTCGTGTCCGCCCCCCCGGCGAGGAGGCGGTCCATGGCGGCTGGGATTCCGCCCGGGTGCCGGTCATCCGACGACGGCCTCCCGGCAGCCGGTCTGCAGGGCGCGCTGGGCGGTCTCCAGCACCCGGACGACGTCCCGGCCGAACGCGGCGTCGCACGGGTGGGCGCCGCCGGTGAGCGCGGCCACCTGCAGCTCGTCGACCGCGACCCGGTGGGCCTCCACGGCGACGCCGGACTCGGGGAGCAGCACCAGCCGGCCGGCGTCCCCGTGCACCCACACCTCGATCCCGCCGGCCAGCGGCGCGGTCGTGTGCGACACCGTCACGGTGCTGGTCCTGCCCTCACCGTGGGAGAGGACCAGGTGCACCGTGTCGCCCTGGCCGCCACCGGCCTGCACCGCCGTCACCGGACCGAGCGACGGCACCAGCAGGGAGAGCACGTGCGGGCCGATGTCCCAGAGCGCGCCGTGCTCGTGGCGCCAGGGTGAGGCGTCGAAGGGGCTGCCGGCCAGCGACCCCAGCCAGGTCACCGAGCCGCCGGCGAGGGTGATCCGGGACGCCTGCTCCAGCCAGGTGGAGGTCGCCGTCCGGAAGCGGTTGGTGAAGAAGACCACCGAGGCGACGCCGGCCGCCTCGACGGCGGCGACCACCCGGTCGGCCGCGGCGGTCGACAGCGCGATCGGCTTCTCCAGCAGCAGGTGCTTGCCGGCCGCAGCGGCGCGCTCGGCCAGCGGCGCCTGCACGTCCGGCGGCAACGCGAAGCTGACCGCGTCGACGTCGGCGAGCAGGGCGTCGAGATCGTCGGTGCCGGGGACGTCGAACTGTGCGCCGAGGCCCTTCGCCTTGCCCAGGTCGCGCCCCCAGACCCCGACGAGCTCGGCGTCGGGGTGCCCGGCGAGCGACGCGGCGTGCACCTCGCCGGCCCACCAGCCGGTGCCCAGCAGGCCGAACCGCATGGTCAGACGGCGCCGAACTGGCGGTCCCCGGCGTCACCCAGGCCCGGGACGATGTAGGCGTTCTCGTTGAGCCGCTCGTCGACGCTGGCGGTGAAGACGCGCAGCGGCAGCCCGCTCTCCGCCAGCCGCTGCAGCCCCTCGGGGGCGGCGAGCGCGCACAGCACGGTGATGTCGGTGGCGCCGCGGGCGGTGAGCAGACCGCAGCAGTGCACCAGCGAGCCGCCGGTGGCCAGCATCGGGTCGAGCACGAAGACCGCCCGGCCGACCAGCGACTCGGGCAGCGAGGCCATGTAGGCCTCCGGCTGGAAGGTGACCTCGTTGCGGGCCAGCCCGACGAAGCCCATCTGCGACTCCGGGAGCATCCCGTGCGCGGTGTCGGCCATGCCCAGCCCGGCGCGCAGCACCGGCACGATCAGCGGCGGGCTGGCCAGCCGGAAGCCGACGGTGTCGGTGACCGGCGTGCTGATCGGCTCCTCCACCACCTCGAGGTCGCGGGTGGCCTCGTAGACCAGCATCTGGGTGAGCTCCCGCAGCGCGGCGCGGAACGTCGCGTTGTCCGTGCGCTGGTCACGCATCCGGGACAGGCGGGCGCGGGCGAGCGGGTGGTCCACGACGGTCAGCTGCACGCCGCACACCGTATCCGCGCCCTGATCAACGGCGGACGGCCGAGTGGGCAGTTCCGGTCGCCGACACGCGCCGACGCGCCGCGGCGGACGACCGGAACTGCTCAGTCGGTGCACGTCAGGGGTTCACGGCCAGGAAGACGAAGCTCGCCAGCAGCGCCAGATGCACCGCACCCTGCAGCCGGGTCGCCCGGCCCGGCACGACGGTGAGCACGGCGACGACGACGGTCACCGCCAGCAGCACCATCTGGGTCGAGCCCAACCCCAGCAGCAGCGGGCCCTCCAGCCAGATCGTGGCCAGCGCGATCGCCGGGATCGTGAGCCCGATGCTGGCCATCGCCGAGCCGAACGCCAGGTTCAGGCTGGTCTGCAGCCGGTTGCGCCGGGCGGCCTTGGCCGCGGCCAGCGTCTCGGGCAGCAGCACCAGCAGCGCGATCACCACACCGACGAACGACTGCGGGAAACCGACGGCGGCGACGGCGTCCTCGATGGCCGGTGACTCCACCTTCGCCAGGCCGACCACCGCCACCAGCGCGACCAGCAGCAGCCCGAGGGAGGTGATCGCCGCCCGCCCGGTCGGCGGCTGGGCGTGCTCGTCGACGGGGAGGACCTCCCCGTCGGAGGCCACCGGCAGGAAGAAGTCGCGGTGCCGGACCGTCTGGGTGAGCACGAAGGCGGCGTAGAGCCCGAGCGAGGCGACCGCCGCGAAGGCCAGCTGCGACGGGGAGAACTGCGGCCCCGACTCGGCCTTCGTGAACGTCGGCAGCACCATGCTGAGCACCGCAAGGGTGGTCACCGTGGCCAGCGCGGCGCCGGTGCCCTCGGCGTTGAACGACACCACGCCGTGCCGCAGCGCGCCGAGCAGCAGCGACAGGCCGACGATCCCGTTGCAGGTGATCATCACCGCGGCGAAGACGGTGTCCCGGGCGAGCGAGGCGGTGTCGGCGCCGCCGGAGACCATCAGCGTGACGATCAGCGCCACCTCGATGATCGTCACCGCGACGGCGAGCACCAGGGATCCGTAGGGCTCGCCCACCCGGTGTGCGACCACCTCCGCGTGGTGCACGGCCGCGAGGACCGCCCCCACCAGCACGACCGCGACCACGACGACGAGCACGGTCGGCAGGTACCGGCCCCAGGTCGCCGCCAGCACCACCAGAGCCAGGACCGGCACCGCCGTGGTCCAGCGCAGCATCGAGGACAACGGGGGACGTCGGGGCGCTGGCGTCATGCGCCCACGGTTCCACAACGGCGGCGCCCGCCCGGCCGAGCAGGAGGCAGCGGCAGCGCCGCGCAGTGGAGAATGCCGGGCATGACCCACGTGCTGGACCCGAGCGCGCTGACCGGTGCGGGCAGCCTGACCGGCGCCCTCCCGGACCCGTTCGCCGACGTGACCCGTTCGAACGACGCCTTCCGCGCCTTCCTGCACGGCCTGCCCGGTGTCGACCAGGTCGGCGCCGAGACCCGGGTGAAGGTGCTGGGCACCCGCTCGATCAAGACCACCGCCAAGGCGTGGGCGATCGACACCGCGATCTCGATGGTCGACCTGACCAC
>JAOPVN010000418.1 GCA_025966175.1 Modestobacter sp.
GGTCACGACCTGGTGCTGCTCGGCGAGCGCGGCCAGGGCAAGACCCGCCTGATCCGCACCCTGGTCGGCCTGCTCGACGAGTGGACGCCGGTGCTCGTCGGCAGCGAGCTCAACGAGCACCCGCTGGCCCCGATCAGCGTCTGGGGCCACCGTCAGGTCGCCGAGCACGGCGACGCGACCCCGGTCGGCTTGCTGCACCGCAGCGAGCTTTACGGCTAGTAGCTGGCCACCCCGGTCACCAGCGTGGGCGACCTGATCGGCGACGTCGACCCGATCAAGGTGGCCGAGGGCCGCACGCTGGGCGACCCGGAGACGGTCCACTACGGGCTGGTCCCCCGCACCAACCGCGGCATCTTCAGCGTCAACGAGCTGCCCGACCTGGCCGAGCGGATCCAGGTGGCGCTGCTCAACGTGCTGGAGGAGCGCGACATCCAGATCCGCGGCTACCGGGTGCGGCTGCCGCTGGACCTGCTGCTGGTCGCCACCGCGAACCCCGAGGACTACACCAACCGCGGCCGGATCATCACCCCGCTCAAGGACCGGTTCGGCGCCGAGGTGCGCACCCACTACCCGATCGAGCTGGCCGACGAGATCCGGCTGCTGAACCAGGAGGCGCAGACGACGTGGCTGGGTGGCACCGGCGGCTTCGACGCCCCGCTGGTGCCCGAGCACCTGGCCGAGATCGTCGCCCGGTTCACCCGGCTGGTCCGCGAGTCCAGCCACGTCGACCAGCGCTCCGGGGTCAGCGCCCGGTTCGCCATCGCCGGGCTGGAGACCGTCGCCGCCTCCGCGGTGCGCCGGGCCGCCGTCGCCGGTGAGTCCCGTCCGGTGGCGCGCGTCGTCGACCTGCCCAGCATCGTCCCGGCCAGCCGCGGCAAGGTGGAGTTCGCCGACGCCGGCAGCGACTCCGACGACGACCGGGACGTCGAGGTCCTCGAGCACCTGCTGCGCCAGGCGACGGCCCAGACGTTCCGGGCCCGCTGTGGCGGGCTGGACCTGACCGGCCTGCAGGAGCACTTCGCCAGCGGGGACACGGTGGAGTCGGGTGACCTGGTGCCGGCGGCGGCGCTGCTGGGCCAGCTCGGCACCATCCCGCACCTGGCCCAGCTGCTGGGTCGGCTCGGGGTCCCCGAGGGAGAGCAGTCCGCCGAGCAGGCGGCCGCGGCGGTGGAGTTCGCCCTGGAGGGCCTCTACCTCACCCGCCGGCTGGCCAAGGACACCGACGGCTCCCGCACCGTCTACGGGGCCTGACGTGCCCGGGGGACGTTCCAGCAGGGGGACGCACGGCTACCGGTACGGCCGGTGGCGGGGCGGCCCCGACCCGCTGGCCCCGCCCTACGACGTGGCCGCCGCCGTCGACGAGATCGGCGACCAGGTGCTCGGGGGCAGCGGGGTGCGCGAGGCGATGCGCGACCTGCTCCGCCGCGGCATCGACGGCGGGCGCGGGCTGGACGCACTGCGCCGGTCGGTCCGGGACCGGCTGCGCCAGGCCCGTCAGGCCGGGCGGATGGACGGCACGCTGGAGCAGGTCCGCGAGCTGCTGGACCGCGCGGTCGAGGCCGAGCGCCGGGCGCTGTTCCCCGACCCGGACGACGCCGCCCGGCTGGCCGAGGAGGAGCTCGACGCGCTGCCCCAGGACACCGCGGGCGCCGTCCGCGCGCTGAAGGACCACGACTGGCGTTCACCGGAGGGCGCGCAGGCCTACAAGGAGATCCAGGACCTGCTGCGGCAAGAGGTGCTCGACAGCTCGTTCCAGGGCATGAAGCAGGCGCTGCAGGCCATGCAGGACGGCGACGGTGCCGAGATGCAGGCGGTCAAGGACATGGTCGCCGACCTCTCCGCGCTGGTCGACGCGCACAACCGCGGCGAGGACACCGACCAGCAGTTCGCCGACTTCATGGGCAAGCACGGCCAGTTCTTCCCCGACGACCCGCAGTCGGTGGAGGAGCTCATCGACTCCCTGGCCCGCCGTGCGGCCGCCCAGGAGCGGATGCTCGCCGGGCTGTCCCCCGAGCAGCGCGCCGAGCTCTCCGACCTGATGAGCCAGGCGATGGGCGACCTGGGGCTGCAGAGCGAGATGTCGCACCTGTCCGACGCGCTGCGCCAGGCGCGCCCCGACCTGCCCTGGGGGCAGCGCGGCCCGGTGCCCGACGGCCAGCAGCCGCTGGGCATGGGCGACGCGACGACGGCGGTCGCCGAACTGGCCGACCTGGAGTCCCTCTCCCAGCAGCTGTCCCAGGGCTATGCCGGCGCGTCCCTGGCCGACGTCGACGAGGAGCTGCTCCAACAGGCGCTGGGCCGCTCGGCCGTCGACGACCTGGAGGCACTGCGCCGGCTGGAACGGGAGCTGGAACGGCAGGGCTACCTGCAGCGCTCCGAGGGGGCGTTGCAGCTCTCGCCGAAGGCGGTGCGCCGGCTGGGCGCCACCGCGCTGCGCCGGGTGTTCGCGAAGCTCTCGGCCACCGGGCGCGGGGAGCACGACGTCGCCGACGCGGGCGCCGCCGGGGAACTCACCGGCAGCTCGCGCGGGTGGCGGTTCGGTGACGAGCAGCCACTGGACGTCGTCCGCACCGTCCGCAACGCCGTGCTGCGCACCGCCGGCCAGCCCCGGGAGGAGGGTCAGCGCGCCGTCCGGATCGCGGTCGAGGACTTCGAGGTGGTGGAGACCGAGCGGCGCACCGGCGCGGCCGTCGCGCTGCTGGTCGACCTCTCCTACTCGATGGCGCTGCGGGGCACCTGGGGTGCGGCGAAGTCGACGGCGATGGCACTGCACTCCCTGGTGACCACGCAGTTCCCGCAGGACGCGATCGAGATCATCGGCTTCTCCTCCACCGCGCAGGTGCTGCGCCCGGAGACGCTGGCCGAGCTGTCGGTCGACACCCTGCAGGGCACCAACCTGCAGCACGGGCTGATGCTGGCCCGCCGGTTCCTCGCCAAGCACCGGGACGCCGAGCCGGTGGTCCTGGTGGTCACCGACGGGGAACCGACGGCGCACCTGGAGGACGACGGGACCCCGTACTTCTGCTGGCCCCCGATGCCGGAGACGATCGCCCGCACGGTCGCCGAGGTGGAACGGGTGGCCCGCTCCGGCGCCACGCTCAACGTCTTCGCGCTGGACCCGGAGCCGGCGCTGGTCGACTTCGTGCACGACATCACCGCCCGGGCCGGCGGCCGCGTGTTCCAGCCGGACAGCGAGCGGCTCGGCGAGTACGTGGTGGCCGACTACCTCCGTGTCCGGCGCGGCCGCCGCGGCCGCTGAAGGGCGTCCGGGGAGAATGGGCGGGTGAGCACCGAGGCCGCATCCGGGACGATCACCATCGAGCAGGTCGAGGCCGCAGCGACCTACCCGCTGCGCGCCCAGGAGCTCCGCCAGGGCCGCCCGGTGGAGATCGACGAGGACGACGCCCCGTACACGCTGCACCTCGCCGCCCGGATCGACGGCGGCGAGATCGTGGGCGTCGTCCGCTTCCACCCGCGGGACTGCCCGTGGCGGGAGGGTGAGGGCTCCTGGCAGCTGCGCGGCATGGCCACCGATCCGCGGGTGCGCGGCCTGGGTGCCGGCCGGGCGCTCGTCGCGGAAGGGCTGGTCCGGGTGGCCGAGCGCCGCGGGGACCTGGTGTGGTGCGACGCCCGGAAGGCCGCCGTCGGCTTCTACGAGCGGATCGGCTTCACCCCGGTCACCGAGGAGTACGACCTGCGCCCGGTCGGGCTGCACCGCGGGATGTTGATCGAGCTGCCGATCCGCTGAACGGCGCCTGGACCCGCCGCGCGCCCGGACCACGTCCGGCAAGATGATCGCGCCATCCAGTACCCGCGAAAGTGATCTTGCACAGAGAGTGACGGCGTCCCGACCCTGTCGTGCCCGGGTGGTTTCTCTTGCCTGCTCGGGGGGTCGTTCCTCCGTCAGGCGCGGGACGGTCGGGGCATGCCAGTGCACGCGGGTGGCGGTGATCGGCGGGATGCGTCCCGTTGGTCCTGGAGCCGTCGCGCCCTGGTGACCCTCGGCGTCACCGCCGGTGGGTACCTCGCCGTCGGTCTCGCGGCCGGAGCAGCCTCCGCCGACGAGACACCTGGCGGCCTGGCATCCGTCACGTCCGTCGCCGTCCCGGCGACCGACACCGTGACCGGTGCGCTCCCCCCGTCAGCAGCACATCCGGCTCGGCCGGCCGAGCCCGAGTCAGCTCCGCAGGCCAGGCCGGCTGATCCGCCCGCTGGCTCCCCGGTCTCCGTCGCCGTCGTGCCGATCACCACTCCGGTCACCGCTGCCGCGCAGCCGATCGTGGCCCCAGGGGCTGCCGCCGTCGAGCCCGTGACTGCTGCCGCCGTCGACCCCGTCGCCACTGCGGCGGCACCGGTGGTGGAGCCGGTCGCCGCGACCGCCCAGGCGACGGCACAGGCCTCCGCCACCGCCGTCTCCACCGGCGCAACCACCGTCACCGCAGCGGTGAGCCCGGTGGCCAGCGACACCGCGACGGTCGTCGCCCCGGTGGTCGACGGCGCCACTCCCGTCCCCCAGCCCGTCGTCGAGCCCGTCGATGCACTGCCCGGCACCGCCGCACCGTCCGTGGGCGGCAGCACCGGCCTCCCGGCCGACGTCGCCCCTGCTCCGGTGACCACCGTCCGGGCGGCCACCGTCCGGGCCACCTGGCCCACCACGTCGGTCGTCCGGGCGAGCACCGTCCCGTCGGTCCACGCGCAGTTGCTGGCCGAACCGCCGGCGTCGACCGGCACGCCGGGCGCCGACAGCAGCACCGCCACGTCGGAGACCCAGCCTGCCGCTCCGGACCCGCTGGACACCCCGGCCGCTCCCCAGGCGCCGCAGGCGCCCGCCCCTGCCCCGTCGGCGCCCTCCGCACCCACCGGTGGGTCGGTCCCGGCCGGCACTCCGCTGGCCACGCTCCCCGCCCTGCCGGTCCAGCCGGCCCTGGCGGACCTGGTCTCGACCGCTCCGGTCCAGACCCTCGAGGACGGCTCGCAGACGGAGCCCTCCTTCTCCCCCGACTAGCAGTCCTTCCGCAGCTGCGGTCCCGTCCGATCCGCGCGCCAGGCGCGTCCCGGCGGTCGTCAGCTGCTCTCCCGGCACCAGCAGTGGCGCGCGATGACGCGCGCGGCCGCACCCCACGGGAAGAGAAGGACCTGCGATGAACCGATCCATCCGCACTGGCCTCGCCATCGCGACGATGCCCGGCGGCATGTTGCTGCTCGGACAGGCCGCCGCCAGCGCCGACACCGTGGGGACGTCTCGCACAGCGGCACACGCCACGACCGGTGACACCGACGGTGGCGACGGCACCGCCGTCAACTCGGGCAACGAGGCCGACCCCGACAACCAGTCCGGCGACACCTTCTCCCCGGCCGGGGCACTGGCCGGCGCGATGAGCTCTGCCCGGTGACCACCCCCTGACGGTCGGGGCCCCGGCCACGGGGCGGGGCCCCGACCCGAGGGCCCTCCGGGGTCACCCGGAGGGCCACACCACCTGACCGGCCCGCACCGGGCCGGACAGGACGTCGCTCCCCGCGTGGATGCCGACCGGCACCCACGCGGGGAGCACGGCCGTGTTCAGGGGAGTGTCGTCAGGCGGTGGGGTGGGCCCCGCTGGAGCTGATCCCCGGGATCTGGCCGGCCCGGAAGGCATCGACGAACAACCGATGGTCATCGCGGGTGCGCTCGGCGTAGGAGTGCGCGAAGGCGAGCAGGTCGGCGATGAACTCCTCGCGCCGGTCGCCGATCATCGCGGTGATCGCCTCCTCGGTCTGGAAGTCGACCAGCGCGTGGTCGCTGTCCGCGTCCCCCACGCAGTGGATCTTCGCCGTGGCCCGGCCCAGCTGGCCGACCACCGGCAGGATCTCCTCGGGTTCGGTCAGCTCGTCCCAGTCCAGGTCGAGTTCGTAGGGCGACAGCTCGGCGACGACGAAGCCGACCCCCTCGATCTCGGTGTACCCCAGGAACGGGGAGGCGTGCGACTGCAGGGCGCGCTGGCTGATCGCCGTCCGGTGCCCCTCGTGCTCGAAGTGCCGGCGGATCGCCGGGTCGGTCACCACCCGGCTGGGCGCGGGGACGTTGCCCTGCTTCAGCGAGAGGACGACGTCGTTCTCCAGCGCCTGGTCATAGCCCTCGATGAGCACGTTGTAGGCGGGCAGTCCGGCGCTGCCGATGCCGAAGCCACCGGCGCCCACCACGTCCTTCACGTCGTAGGCGACCTCCCGGCGTCGCGCTCCCGCCGGCAGCGTCTCCCGGTACCGCTCGACGGCGGCCAGGACGCGGTCCCGCTCCTCGTCCTCGAGTCGGCGGGTGCGCGGGTCGTCGGCGAAGCGGCGCTGGTGCCGCTCGACGACGGTCATCCGGTCCAGCAGGCCGATCCGGGTGCGCTCGGTCGTCTCGAGGACCAGCTCGTGCACCGCCGCCTCGGTGTTCTCCCGGCGTAGCGCGAACTCGCGGTCGTCATCGGCGGCGACGAACGCGTGCACCTGGTCGAGGTAGGCCTCCAGGTAGCGGCGGAGCACCTGGTCGATGACGTCGTCCCCGAGCGCCTTGCGCCAGGCCAGCAGCGCGAAGCTGGCCGCGAACCGGCGCAGGTCCCAGC
>JAOPVN010000455.1 GCA_025966175.1 Modestobacter sp.
TGCTGATCGCCGTGGCCGTGCTGGCCGCCCTCGGCACCGAGCGCAGGGACGTCGTCTTCGGCACCGCCGCCGCGGCCGGGGACCCTCGGGGCGCAGCGCAGCGGAGAGCTGGATGACCACTGTCCCGGGGCGGTGCCGCTGAACCGTCAGCCCGGAATGGGAGGATCGCCTGCAACGGATCAGCGCCGCCGCCCGGGCGACGCCGACGGCGGCGTGGGCGGGGTGTCGTACTGGACGGTCGATTGGCCGAACTGGTCGCGGGACAGCCGCGGACCCAGATGCAGCAGATGGTCCTCGACCACGACTGGTCGCAGACACCGCTGGGGCCTCTGCAGGGCTGGTCGCCCACGCTGCTGACCGCGGTCAGCACCGTCCTCAACTCGCGCTTCCCGATGCTGCTCATGTGGGGCCCCGAGCTCGTCATGGTCTACAACGACGGCTACGCCCAGACCCTCGGCGGGCGGCACCCCGGTGCGCTCGGCGGACGGGTCCCCGAGGTCTGGTCCGACGTCTGGGCGGACATCAGTGGCCTGGTCGACGATGTGCTGGCCGGCGGCGTCACCTTCGCCGAGGACCTGCCGCTGGTGATGACCAGGAACGGGTTCGAGGAGGAGACGGCCTTCACCTTCTCCTACAGCCCGGTCATGGAGCCCGGTGGTCAGGTCGCCGGGGTCCTCAACACGGTCGTGGAGACCACGGCCCGGGTGCTGGCCGCCCGCCGGATGGCCGTGCTCCAGCAGCTCGGCAGCCTCCCGCGCTCGGTCCACGGCAGCACGGAGAAGGCGTGCGCGGCTGCTCTCGACGTGCTCGCCGAGGCCCGTACGGACTGCCCGTTCGGCCTGGTCTACCTGCTGAGCGCCGACGCGCACACCGCGAACCTGGTCGCGAGCTTCGGCATCGGGTCGGACACGGAGCCCGCCGACGTCGTCTTCCCGGCCCAGGTGCGCGAGGCGATCGCGACCGGCGCGATGGTGACCACGACCGGCTTGGCGGCGGCCCTGCCGGGGCTCTCCCGCACCGGCGCCAGCCCGGCCGGCGAGGCCGACGTCGACACTGCGTTCGTCCTCCCGCTGACCGTGGCCGGTCAGGAGACGCCGGTCGGGGCGCTCGTGCTCGGCACCAGCCCGCACCTGCTGATGGACGAGGACTACCGCGTCTTCCTCACGCTGGCCGCGGGACAGGTGGCTGCCGCGGTGACCGACGCCCAGGCGGTGCAGGCCGAGCGCCGGCGAGCCGAGGAGCGGGCCGAGTTCGACAACGCCCGCGCCCAGTTCTTCACCGAGGTCGCCGTCACCCTGCAGCGCGCCGTGCTCGGCCCGACCGTGCTGCCCGAGGGCTTCGCCGTCCACTACGAGCCGGCCAGCGGCACTCTGGAGGTCGGGGGCGACTGGTACGACGTCGTCGACCTGCCCGACGGCCGGTACGGGGTCGTGGTCGGCGACGTCGTCGGCCGTGGTCTGCCCGCGGCCGCGGTGATGGGTCAGCTCCGCAGCGCGGTCCGCGCCCTCCTGCTGGAGAGCCACTCCCCGGCGCACGTGCTCGGCGCGCTGGACCGCTTCGCCGAGCTGGTCCCCGGCGCCTCGTGCAGCACGGTCTTCTGCGCGGTCGTCGACGCGACGGCCGGCACGTTGCGCTACAGCAGCGCCGGCCACGTGCCCGCGATCGTCGTGGACGCCGACGGGGGATCCCGCTATCTCACCGCGGCCGGCTCGCTGCCGCTGGCGGTCGTCGAGAACCTGGTCCGGCCGGAGCACGACGTCGTCCTGGCGCCCGGCTCCACCCTGCTGCTCTACACCGACGGACTGGTCGAACGGCGGGACGAGGACCTCGACCAGGGCATGGCCCGAGCCACCGCCGCGCTGCGGGAGGGCCGGCACCTGCCGCCCGTCGAGCTGGCCGGCCTGCTCACCGATCAGCTGCTCCACGACGCCCCCGACGACGACGTCGCGTTCCTGGTCTACCGCCGCGCCGGCTGAGCCCCGGGGAGCCGGACGGCGAGCAGTGCGACGTCGTCGTCCACCCGTCCACCCAGCTCGGCCAGCAGCTCGTCGCACAGCTGGTCCAGCGGCTCCCGGCCGCGTGCCTGCAGCTCGCCGACCAGCCAGTCGAAGCCGTCGTCCAGCGGTGCCGTGCGCCGTTCGACCAGCCCGTCGGTGTAGAAGAGCAGCGTGTCGCCCGGGCACAGCCGCAGCTCGTGGTCGGTCCGGTCGACCCCGGTCCCGACCCCCAGCAGGCGCTCCGGGGTGCGCTCGAGGAGCTCGGTGCTGCCGTCGGCGCGGGCGAGCACCGGCGGCGGGTGGCCGGCGTTGGACCAGCACAGCGTGGCCGTCCCGTCCGCCCTCAGCGTGATGGTCGCGACGGTGAGGGTCACCAGCGTGGGCAGCTCCAGGTCCACGAGCACCTGGTCGAGCGTGCCCAGCACCGTTGCCGGGGAGCCGGCCGTCGACTGCGCGATCGCGCGCAGCATCCCCCGGAGCTGGGCCATGGTGGCGGCAGCGGGGGCATCGTGGCCGGCGACGTCCCCGATCACCAGCATCGAGGCCCCGCACAGGAGCGAGAAGCCGTCGTACCAGTCGCCACCGACCTGGGCGTGGCGGCTGGCCGGCAGGTAGCGCACCGTGGCCTCCAGCCCGTCCACGCGGGGCGGGGGGCCGAGCAGGCTGAGCTGCAGCGCCTCGGCCATCTGGAGAGCCGCCTGGTTCGCGGCGGCCTGGGTGCGCAGCTGGGCCAGCCGCCCCTCCCGGTGCACCCGGAGGGTGCAGGCACCCACCGCCAGAACTGTCGCCAGGATCACGCCGCACAGCCGGATCGAGTGCGCCAGGAGCGCTGCGTCGGTGTACTGCCGGTCGTAGATGCCCACCAGCGCGCCGGCCACCAGGGCGAGCATCCCGTAGCCCACCGTCGCCCGCCGACCCAGCGCCGTGGCGGCGAGCAGGGGAGGCATGACCAGCAGGCCGACCAGGGACTGGTCACGACCGCTGAGCAGGTCGACCAGGATGATGCCGGCCAGGACGGCGGCGGGCATCACCCGCTGCAGCCGCCTCGACATGGTCACTGCAGATCTCCTCGTCCGGCCGGCTGCCGGCCCTTTCCTGGACCGGATCACAACTTAGAGGAGCGCGGCGAGCACGCTGGTGTGCCCGGGCCGTGCTCGCCCGGAACACCGCAGCACTCGGCCACCTTGGAGCTGGGCATGCAGATCGATCTCACCGGCAGGACCGCCCTCGTCACCGGCTCCTCCCAGGGCATCGGCCTGGCGATCGCCACCGGGCTGGCGAGGGCCGGGGCCGCCGTCGTCCTCACCGCCCGCGACCCGGTGCAGCTCGCCGCCGCCGAGGAGCAGCTGCGGGTGGAGGTCGAGGGCGCGGTGGTCACCGCCGTGGCCGGGGACGTCGTCAGCGAGCAGGGCACCGCCGGGCTGCTCCAGGTGGTCAAGCACGTCGACGTCCTGGTCAACAACCTCGGCATCTTCGGTGCCATGCCGGCCCTGCAGATCACCGACGACGAGTGGCGCCGCTACTTCGAGACCAACGTGCTGACCGCCATCCGGCTCACCCGCGCCTACCTGCCCGGCATGCGCAGGGCCGGCTGGGGCCGGATCCAGTACATCGCCAGCGA
>JAOPVN010000060.1 GCA_025966175.1 Modestobacter sp.
CGGGGCGACCCGTCCTCGGTCACGGCGGTCACCGGCGCGCCCACCAGCCGGCTGGCGGCGGCCGCCGGGTCGGCGACGGTCGCCGATGCCAGCACGAACACCGGCTCGGCGCCGTAGCGCCGGCAGATCCGGCGCAGCCGGCGCAGCACGTGACCGACGTGCGAGCCGAAGACGCCCCGGTAGGCGTGGCACTCGTCGATGACGACGTAGGCCACCCGGCGCAGCGTGCTCGACCACTTCTGGTGGGCCGGCAGGACGCCGCGGTGCAGCATGTCGGGGTTGGTCACGATCCAGCGCGAGTGCCTCCGGACCCACTCCCGCTCCTCGGTGGGCGTGTCCCCGTCGTAGGCGGCCGGGCGCACCGAGGGGTCGGCCAGCGCGGCGACCGAGGCGAGCTGGTCGCGGGCCAGGGCCTTGGTGGGGGCGAGGTAGAGGACGCAGGCGCGGGGGTCCTCGGCCAGCGCGGTGAGCGCCGGCAGCTGGTAGGCCAGGGACTTCCCGGAGGCCGTCCCGGTGGCGACGACGACGTGGGAACCAGCCCGAGCGAGTTCCGCGGCGGCCACCTGGTGACTGAAGGGCTCGAGCACGCCCCGCTCGGCGAGTCGCTCGCGCAGCGGCTCGGGCACCCAGGCCGGCCACTGGGCGCTCCGGCCGGGCCGGGCCGGCAACCGGTGGACGTGGGTGACCGGGTCGTCCTCGGGCTCGGTGCCGGACAGCAGCGAGGCGAGCAACTCGGTGCCGGGCAGCGCGCCGGCCGCGGACCCGATCGTGTCGGCGGGCGCGTCGGCCGGGAGTCGGACGGAGCGCAAGGACGTCACCACCCCACTGTCACACCGCGGCGCAAGCCCCCCGCCGAGGGCGGCTGGTCGGATGACCCTCGGTGTGAACGAGATCACTTCTGGTCTGGCCTTGCGGCGATTCCTACGGCACAGTGCGTCCCACGCCGGGTCCTCCCCCGAGCGAGGAAAGCCGGGGGATGCCGGGCCGGTGCGCGCCCACCTCGCCGCGGAGGAACACATGCCCGACACCCACCTGTCCGGAGGAGACCTCGCCCTGGTGGCGGTCGCGCTCCTCATCTCCCTCGCCGCCCTCGGCTTCGCCGCCTGGTTGGTCCGCGCCGTCATCGCCGCGGACCAGGGCACGGCCTCGATGCAAGAGATCGCCAAGGCGGTGCAGGAGGGGGCCGGTGCCTATCTGAGACGGCAGTTCCGGACGCTGGCCGTCTTCGCGGTCATCGTCTTCCTGCTGCTGCTCCTGTTGCCGGTCTCCGACGGTGGCCTGGGCACCCGGCTGGGCCGGGCCGCCTTCTTCCTGGTGGGAGCGAGTTTCTCCGCCTCGGTCGGCTTCATCGGGATGACCCTGGCCACCCGCGGCAACGTGCGGGTCGCCGCGGCCGCCGCGGCCGGCGGCCACCGTCCGGCCTTCCGGATCGCGTTCCGCACCGGCGGCGTGGTCGGGATGATCACCGTCGGGCTGGGCCTGTTCGGCGCCTCGCTGGCCCTGCTGCTGTTCCGGGACACCGCCCCGATCGTGCTGGAGGGCTTCGGCTTCGGCGGCGCCCTGCTGGCCATGTTCATGCGCGTCGGCGGGGGCATCTTCACCAAGGCCGCCGACGTGGGCGCGGACCTGGTCGGCAAGGTCGAGGCCGGCATCCCGGAGGACGATCCCCGCAACGCCGCCACGATCGCCGACAACGTGGGCGACAACGTCGGCGACTGCGCGGGCATGGCCGCGGACCTGTTCGAGTCCTACGCGGTGACGCTGGTCGCGGCGCTGATCCTCGGCCAGGTCTTCTTCGGCGCCGTGGGCATGGTCTTCCCCCTCGTCGTGGCGGCGATCGGGGTCATCTCCTCGGTGGTCGGCATCCTCGCCAGCAACCCGGCGTCCAACGACCGGTCCTGGATGTCGCCGATCAACCGCGGGTTCTTCACCTCGGCGGCGGTCTCTCTCGTCCTGGTCGCCGCCGCGTCGTTCACCGTGCTCCCGGCGATCTCCGACGGACTGGACGTCTCGGTCAGCCCGCAGGTGCTCGGGTTCGTGTCGGTGCTCATCGGCATCGTCCTGGCCGCCGCCATCCAGCAGCTCACCGGCTACTTCACCGAGACGTCGCGGCGGCCGGTCAAGGACGTGGGCCGCAGCTCCCTCACCGGCCCCGCCACGGTGATCCTGTCCGGCATCTCGCTCGGCCTGGAGTCAGCGGTGTACGCGGCCCTGCTCATCGGCGCCGCCGTCTACGGAGCCTTCCTGATCGGCGGGGCCGCCGCGCTCTACGCGGTCGCGCTGGCCGGCTGCGGCCTGCTCACCACCGCCGGCGTCATCGTCGCGATGGACACGTTCGGGCCGGTCAGCGACAACGCCCAGGGGATCGCGGAGATGTCCGGCGAGATCGACGAGGTGGGCGCCCAGGTGCTCACCGACCTCGACGCCGTCGGCAACACCACCAAGGCGATCACCAAGGGGATCGCGATCGCCACCGCCGTGCTCGCCGCAACGGCGTTGTTCGGGTCGTACAACGCCAGCATCGGTGAGGCCCTGACCAAGGCCGGGGCGACCCTCGGTGACGCTTTCACACTGGTCTCACCGAACAACGTCGTCGGCGCCGTGATCGGTGCGGCCGTCGTCTTCTTCTTCTCCGGCCTCGCGATCAGCGCCGTCTCCCGGGCGGCCGGCCGGGTGGTGTTCGAGGTGCGCGAACAGTTCCGTACGCACCCCGGGATCATGGACCGCACGGAGCGCCCCGACTACAGCGCCGTGGTCGACATCTGCACCCGCGACTCGCTGCGCGAACTGGCCACCCCGGGCCTGCTGGCGGTGCTGGCACCGGTGGCCGTCGGGTTCGGGCTCGGCTTCGGTCCGCTGGCCGCCTACCTGGTCGGCGCGATCGCCACCGGCACCCTGATGGCCGTCTTCCTGTCCAACTCCGGCGGTGCCTGGGACAACGCCAAGAAGATGGTGGAGGACGGCGCCTACGGCGGGAAGGGCAGCGCCGCGCACGCCGCCACCGTCATCGGGGACACCGTCGGCGACCCGTTCAAGGACACCGCGGGCCCGGCGATCAACCCGCTGATCAAGGTCATGAACCTGGTCGCGCTGCTCATCGCGCCGGCCGTGGTGGGCCTGTCGGTGGGGGACGACGCGAACACCACGGTGCGGGTGCTCATCGCGCTCGCGGCGGTGCTGGTGATCGTGGGTGCCGTCGTCGTCAGCAAGCGCCGCTCGACCGTGGTCGGCGGAGAGAGCGACACCACGAAGGGAGCCCTCACCTCCAGCGCGTCCTGACCGCCGGCGGCGCTCGCCGCCGGACTGTGGACACCGTTCACGGCTGTGGACGACGGCGCCCGGACCCCCGCCCGCCCTTCCTAGCGTCGTCGTGTCGGTCCCGCTCCGGGGCCGCTGCCGCGCCGGGAGGCCCCGTGTCCGCTCTCATCTCGGTCCAGCTGGACGTGCTGGCCGGGCTGCTCGCCGAACTGAGGGCGCTGGGCGCAGAACTCGGCGAGGAGCAGCGCCTCACCTCGGCGACGGGCTGGTCGGTGCGGGGCGCGCTCGCCGGCCCGGTGGGGGAGGAGGCGGCGCTGGCCGGGGCCGAGTGGGCCGAGGCGCTGACCGCACTGGCCGCGCGCACCCTGGCGGTCGCCGCCACCCTCGACGCGGCGCTGAGCTCCTACCGGGCGGCGGACCTGGGGCTGGCCGGGCAGATCGACGGGAGCCGCACCGGGCGGATCGCCACCCGGGTGGTGCCGCGGTGACCGCGCCGCCGACGGTGCAGCAGCTCGCCGGCTGGGACCTCCCGCAGCTGCGGGCCGGCGTGGGCCGGCTGGGCATGGTGGCCGACCGACTGCTGCCGTGGCGGACCCGGCTCGACGCCCTGGGCCGGCAGCTGGGGACCGCCGAGTGCTGGTCCGGGCCGGCCGGTACTGCCGCCGCCGCCGCGGTCGTCGAGCTCTCGACCGTCGCCTCCGGGGTGTCCGGTGCGCTGGGCTCCTCGTTCACCAGCCTCGAGGGCCTGTCCGCCGCGGCCGCCGAGGCCCAGGAGTGGGCGGCCGGTGCCGTGGCGACCGCGGACACCGCGGGTGTCGCGCTGGACGGCGCCGGCCACCCCGTGTGCCTGCCGCCGGCCCCGACTGCGGCCATGGCGGCCGATCAGGTGGCCGACGTCCTGGCCGCCCGGCAGGCGGCACAGCTGGCCGCC
>JAOPVN010000061.1 GCA_025966175.1 Modestobacter sp.
GTTCCTCCGGTGGGGCGGCCGCCGCGCTGGCCGCCGGGCTGGTGCCGCTCGCCGAGGGCAGCGACATGGGCGGCTCGCTGCGCAACCCGGCCGCGTTCTGCAACGTCGTCGGCCTGCGGCCCACCCCAGGCCGCGTCCCCACCCACCCGGCCGCCCTCGGCTGGTCGCAGCTGTCGGTCCAGGGTCCGCTGGGGCGCACCGTCGGCGACGTCGCGCTGGCGATGTCGGCGCTGGCCGGGCCGGACCCCCGGGTGCCCATCTCGCTGACCGACGACCCCGCCGGGTTCGCCGCGCCACTGCCCACCGAGCTGGCCGGCCTGCGGGTGGCCTGGGCCCCCGACCTCGGCGGCCGGGTGACGGTGGACCCGGCGATCACCGCGGTCCTGGCGTCGTCCGTGGGCGTCCTCGAGTCGCTCGGAGCCACCGTCGAGGACGCCTGTCCCGACCTGTCGGGTGCCGACGACGTCTTCGGGACGCTGCGGGCCTGGCTGTTCGAGGCGTCGTTCGGCGAGATCTCGCGACGCTCCCCGGGCCGGGTCAAGGAGTCGATCCGGTGGAACGCCGAGCTGGGCGCGAAGCTCACCGGCCCGGACCTCGCCCGGACCGAGCAACTGCACACGAAGCTGTACGAACGGGTGGTCGGCTTCTTCCAGCGCTACGACGTCCTGCTGGCGCCGACCACGCAGGTGCTGCCCTTCCCGGTCGAGGTGGAGTACCCGACCGAGATCGCCGGCGTCCACCAGGACAACTACCTGGAGTGGATGCGCTCCTGCACGCTCATCTCCGCCACCGGCTGCCCGGCGCTGTCGGTGCCCGGCGGCTTCACGCCCGACGGCCTGCCGGTGGGGCTGCAGATCGTCGGCGCGCCCCGGGCCGACCGGCGGGTGCTGGAGGTCGGGCACGCCTTCGAGCAGGCGACCGGATTCGGCCGCCGGCGTCCCGCCCTGGACTGATCCTCAGCGGGACCCGACCGGCTGGCCCTTCTTCTCCTTCACCCGGGCGTAGACGACCGTGCCGACCAGGAGCAGGCCGGACAGGATCAGCACGACCGCGGTGAACACGTTGGTGAACGGCAGGTCCACACCCCTCAGCACCAGCACCCCGACGGCCACCAGTACCAGGGCGCACACCGCCGCGAGGGCGGTCCGCCACCAGCTCCGGCCGACCTCCTCGATGCCGTCCTGGGCCTTGCCCTTGGCGTAGTCCAGCGGCTTGCGGGCCCACTCGAACTGGGTCGCCAGCACGGCCAGCCCGGCCGCGACGAGGACGAAGCCGGGACCGGGCAGCACGAGCAGCGCGATCCCGGCGAGGGTCAGCAGGCCGCCGAGGACGGCGACGGCGACGGTCTTCACGGCCAGGTTGTGCCCCGCCTGTCCGTTGCCCATGCCGCCAGCCTGCCGGTTCGCGGCCCGCGCTGACCCGGGCGGCCCTCAGCGGCGGCGGCGCAGCCCCCGCAGGGTGCGGACGGCGACCAGCAGCTCGGCCAGCTCGTGCCGGTCCCCACCGGCCAGCTCGGTCAGCTGGGTGGCCGACCGCTGCTCGGTGAGGTCCCAGGAGTCCACCCAGCGCGCCACGAGGGCGGCGGCCGCGTCCTCGTCGGAGCTCCGCAGGCCCAGCACGTCCGCGGTGAGCGCCGCCTGTTCGGTGGCCAGGTCGTCGCGCAGCGCGGCCCGGGCCATCGACTCCCAGCGGCGGTCCCGGGGCAGGCCGATCACCAGCTCCCGCAGCGGCACCAGGCCGAGCCGCTCGGCCAGGCACTGCGACACCTGCCCGGCCAATGCGATCGGGGCGCCGGTGCGCTCGGCGACCACGGCGAGGTCCAACGCGGCCGGCAGCAACGGCGCGGCGGCGACCTCGGCGGCCAACTCCGGCGGCACCCCGGCCGCGCGGAGCTCCGCGGCCCGGTCGGCGTAGGCCTCGGCGTCGGCCCCCAGCAGCCAGCCGGGCAGCCCCGCCCGGACGGCGGCCACCGGTGCGTCGAACCGCTCCGTCACGACCGCCAGCGTGGCCGCCGGTTCCGCGGTCAGCTCGGGCACCCGCAGCAGCCAGCGGGTGGCCCGCTCGGCCAGCCGGGTCGCCTCGGTGCGCAGGTGCACCTGCATGGCGGCCGGCACCCGGTTGTCCAGGTGGCGAGGGGCGTCCCAGAGCCGGTCGACGTCGAACACCGCCCGGGCCACCGCGTGCGCCCGGACGACGGCCGCCAACGGTGCCCCGGTCTCCTCGGCGAGCCGGAACAGCCCGGTGACCCCGGCGGTGTTGACGGCGCGGTTGCTCAGCGCGGTGGCCACGATCTCCCGCCGCAGCGGGTGACTGGACACCGCGGTCGGGAAGCGGCGGCGCAGCGGCGCGGGGAAGTAGCCCGACAGCAGCTCGTCCAGCGCCGGGTCGTCGGGCAGCCCGGAGTGCAGCACCGCGTCGCCGACCTCGATCTTGGCGTAGGCCAGCAGCACGGAGAGCTCAGAGTTGGTCAGCGCCTGCCCGTCACGGCGGCGCTCGACCAGGGCCCGGTCGTCGGGCAGCGCCTCCACCGCCCGGTCCAGCCGGCCGGCCCGCTCGAGCGCCCGCAGGTACCGCTGGTGGGCGTCGAGCAGGCCGCGGGCGGCGGCGGACTCGGCGGCCAGGATGGCGTTCTGCGCGTAGTTGTCGGTGAGGACGTCGGCGGCCACCTCGTCGGCCACCTCGACCAGCAACCGGGCCCGGCCGGTGGCCTCCAGCCGTCCCTCGTCGACGACCCGGTTCAACGCGATCTTGATGTTGACCTCGTGGTCGGAGGTGTCGACCCCCGCGGAGTTGTCGATCGCGTCGGTGTTCACCCGGCCACCGGCCAGCGCGTACTCGATCCGCCCGCGCTGGGTCAGCCCGAGGTTGCCGCCCTCGCCGACCACCCGCACGCGCAGCTGCTCGCCGTCCACCCGGACCGCGTCGTTGGCCTTGTCCCCCACGTCCAGCGCGCTCTCCGACGCCGCCTTCACGTAGGTGCCGATGCCGCCGTTGAACAGCAGGTCGACCGGGGCCAGCAGCACCGCGCGGACCAGCTCCGCGGGGCTCAGCGCGTCGACGTCGTCGTCCAGGCCCAGCGCCGTCCGCATCGGCTCGGAGACCGGCACCGACTTCGCCGTCCGCGGCCAGACCCCACCGCCGGCGCTGATCAGCGACCGGTCGTAGTCGGCCCACGAGGAGCGCGGCAGCTCGAAGAGCCGGCGTCGCTCGGCGTAGGACACCGCGGGGTCCGGCGTCGGGTCGATGAAGACGTGCCGGTGGTCGAAGGCGGCGACCAGCTGCAGGTGCTCGGACAGCAGCATGCCGTTGCCGAAGACGTCGCCGGACATGTCGCCGACGCCGACGACGGTGACCTCCTGGCTCTGCACGTCGACGCCGAGCTCGCGGAAGTGCCGGTTCACCGACTCCCAGGCACCGCGGGCGGTGATGCCCATCGCCTTGTGGTCGTAGCCGACCGACCCACCGGAGGCGAACGCGTCGCCCAGCCAGAAGCCGCGCTCGATCGCCACGGAGTTGGCCAGATCGGAGAAGGTCGCCGTCCCCTTGTCGGCGGCGACGACGAGGTAGGTGTCGTCACCGTCGTGGCGCACCACCCGCTCCGGGGGGACGACGACGCCGTCGACCAGGTTGTCGGTGAGCGCCAGCAGCGCCCCGATGAACAGCCGGTAGCAGGCCTGCCCTTCGGCCAGGACCTCGTCCCGGGAGGCCCCCTCGGCCGGGCCGCGCAGCACGACGAACCCGCCCTTGGCCCCGGTGGGCACGATGACGGTGTTCTTCACCGTCTGCGCCTTCACCAGCCCGAGCACCTCGGTGCGCAGGTCCTCCCGCCGGTCGCTCCAGCGCAGCCCACCGCGGGCGACCGCCCCGAAGCGCAGGTGCACCCCCAGCACCCGCGGGGAGCTGACCCACACCTCGCGCGCCGGGCGCGGCTCGGGCAGGTCGGGGACCCCCTGCGGGTCGAGCTTGATCGCCAGCGGGGCCCCGCCGGTGAAGACGCCGGCGGTATAGGCCGTCGTCCGCAGCGTCGCCTGCACCGCCGCCAGCAGGGCCGAGAGCACCCGGTCGGCGTCCAGGGACTCCACCTCACCGATCGCCTCGACCAGCGAGCCGACCAGCGCCGTCGTGCGGCCCTCCCGGCCGTTGGCGCGGTCCGGGTGGAAGCGGGTCTCGAACAGCGCGACGAGCCGGGCGACGATCCCGGGGTGGGCGGCCAGCGTCTCCTGGACGTAACCCTCGCCGAAGGGCAGCCCACCCTGGCGCAGCCACTGCACGTAGGCCCGCAGCACCGCCACCTGCCGCCAGGTGAGCCCGGCCAGCAGCACGAGGGAGTTGAGGGCGTCGTCCTCCGCCCGGCCGGCCCACACCGCGGCGATGGCGTCGGTGAACCGATCGGGCAGCGTCCCGGGGAAGGGCACGTCGCCGGCCGGCGCGGCGAGCCCGAAGTCGTAGACCCAGGCCAGCGGCGAGCCGATCCGGTCGATCTCGTAGGGCCGCTCGTCGAGCACGTCGACGCCCATGTGCTGCAGCACCGGCAGGACGTCGGACAGCAGCAGCCGCTCCCCCACCCGGTAGAACGTCAGCCGGCGCTCACCTTCGGGACCGCGCTGCGCCGCCCACAGCCGCAGGTCCATCCCGCCGAGGGCCAGCCGGTCCAGCCGGTCCAGGTCCTCGACGGCCACCGCGGCCGGGAAGTCCTCCTGGTAGGCGGCCGGGAAGGCGTCGGCGACCCGGGCGAGCATCCGCACGGCGTCGTCGCCGTACCGGGCGGCCAGGGCGTCGGCGAGGTCGTCGGTCCAGCTGCGGGCGGCGGCGGCCAGCGCCGCCTCCAGGGCCGGGACGTCGACGTCGGGCAGCGTCGCGCCACCGCGGCGGCTGACCGGCACCCGCACCACGAAGTGCAGCCGGGTCAGCACCGACTCGCTGGACCGGACGGTGAACTCGATGCTCGTGCCGCCGAGGTGCTCCAGCAGCAGCCGCTGCATGGCCAGCCGCACCTGGGTCGTGTACCGGTCGCGGGGCAGGTAGACCAGTGCGGAGAAGAACCGGCCGAAGTGGTCCCGGCGCAGGAAGAGCCGGGTCTGGCGGCGCTCGCGCAGGTGCAGCACGGCCAGCGCCACCGGCAGCAGCTCGTCGACGTCGACCTGCAGCAGCTCGTCGCGCGGATAGGTCTCCAGGACGTCGAGCAGCTCCTTGCCCGAGTGGCTGTCGGCCGGCACCCCGGACCGCTCGAGGACCGCGTCGGCGGTCCGCCGCACCAGCGGCACGTCGCGGACGCTGCTGATGTAGGCCTCGCTCGGGAAGAGGCCGACCAGCAGGTACTGCCGCCCGCGGCTGCCCGGCTGCTCACTGGGCAGGTCGACGACGACGAGGTCCAGCCAGGCCGGGCGCTGCACCGTGGAGCGGGCGTCGCCCTTGGTCACCAGCACCCGGCGGGTGCCCACGGCACCGGGCGCGGCCAGTGCGGCCGGCGCCACCGAGGTGGTGCGGTCCGGCGAGCCGCGCAGCAGGCCGAGCTCGGAGCCCTCGACCACCGCGGTGGCCGGTTCCGCCGCGTCGCCGACCAGCTCGACCGTGCGCGCGCCGAGGAACAGGAAGTTGCCGTCGGCCAGCCACCGCAGCAGCGCCGCGGCCTCGGCCGGGTCGTCGGCCGGGTGCTGGCTCGGGTCGCCGAGAACCCGGGCACGGTCCAGGGCGTCGGCGACCTCACGGGCGCGACCGATGAGCGCGGCGGCGTCCTCGTGGGTGCGGCGCACGTCGGCGAGCACGGTCGCCAGGCCGGTCACCAGGTCCTCGGCCGCCTCCTCGTCGACCGCGCCGGCCAGCACCACGGCCATCCAGGACTCGGCGAGCGCGTCGACGCCGCAGGCCGCGGCGTCCGCGCTGTCGCAGAAGGCGATCAGCTCGCCGTCGTCGTCCCGGCGCACCACCACGACCGGGTGGACGACGTGGTCGGGAGCGACGCCCTGCCGGACGACCTCGGCGGTGACCGAGTCGACCAGGAAGGGCATGTCGTCGACGACGACCCGCAGCACCGCCCGCCCGGCCGGGGTGCGGTGGACGTCGACGATCGCGGTGCCGCGGCGGCGCCGGGCGGCCAGGCGGAGGTGGTCCAGCGCCAGGCCGGCGAGCTCCTCCGGATCGTGGCCGACGACCTCCGCGGCGGGCTCCCCGGCGTAGAAGCGGCCCAGCAGAGCCGGGGCGTCCTCCGGTCGCACCCCGGCGGGGAGCGCGGCCTGGTCGCTCACCAACCCGGCGGTGGCGGTCGCGGCGGAGTCCAGTAGCCGGCGCTTCTCGTCCTGCGCGGCCTCCAGCGAGGCCATGTCCACGGGACCGACGACGGAGTGGTCGGAGAGCCGCTCGGCCGACAGATCGGGGGTCCTGGCGCCTCCGTCGTCCCCCGGCCCCGCCTCGGCCGGAGCCGACCGATCGGAGACCGCACCGATACCAGCCATGTCCGGCCACGCTAGTGGCCGCTCCCCCGCCCCGCACGTACATCGGCGAGCCGCACACGGCACGCCGCAGAACTTCTCAGCCGCGAACCTTCAACGGCAGCAGCAGCTCCGCGATCCAGCTGAACACCGCGATCAAGAAGCCGCCCAGCACCGCCGGCACGAAGCCGTCGACGGAGAACCGGTCCGACAGCGCCGCGGTGAGGCCGAGCAGGGCGGCGTTGACCACCAGCAGGAACAGGCCCAGCGTGACGACGACGAACGGCAGTGACAGCAGCCGGATCACCGGGCCGACGACGGAGTTGACCACGGCGAACAGCAGCGCCACCCACAGGTAGGTGCCCGCCTCGCCGTACCGGCCGCCCGCCGTGTCCACCGAGATGCCGCTGACGAGCCGGGTGACGACGTAGATGATCACGGCCAGCACCACGACACGCAGCGCGAACTTCACGATCGTGTTCACGGCGCGAACGCTAGCGCCCGGTGATCACGATCGGCCCTCTGCGGCTGTCTAGAACTCTCTCGCGTCCTCGCTAGAGCTGGCCAGAGAGCCCGACAGTGTTCGCCACCCCGTACCGCTGACGGGAACAACTCCCCCGGGCATCTGCTTGTACGGGGTGCCGGCCCGGACGGACCCCCGGGCTCCACCCCTTCGTCGCTACGAGCGACCACTCGCCGAGAGGCGGCTGCCCGGGCCGGCCATCGCGTGCCCCGTCGGGATCCTGTCCAGGCGGGGCGCTGCGCTGTCCGGGGCCGGGCATCGGCTGTGCACACTGGTCGGGTGGCCAGCACTTCGGCGTCCCCGGACGACGCGCTCGCGCCGGGCCGGGCGACCGGCCTGCGCGCCGCCCTGCGCCGACTCCCGCGGCGGGCACTGACCCGGACCGCGCTGCTGCTGGTCCTGGTGGTCGCCGGATGCCTCGTGGCCCTGCTCGTCGACGTCCCGGACGTCGCGACACTGCGGAGCTGGCTCGCCGACCGCGGAGCCGTCGGCTGGGCCGCCCTGCTCGTCTGCCTGGCCCTGGCGACGCTCGCGCCGGTGCCGCGGACCGCGCTCTCGGTGCTGGCCGGGGTCCTCGCCGGCTTCTGGGGCGGCCTGGCGCTGGCGCTGGGCAGCGGCGTCCTCGGGGCGCTGGCCGGCTTCGCGCTGGCCCGCTGGCTGGGCCGGGAGACCGTCACCCGGCTCGCCGGTCCCCGCCTGGCCCGGGCCGACGCCCTGCTCGCCCGCCGCGGCATGCTCGCCGTGCTGACCGGCCGGCTCATCCCGGTCACGCCCTTCACCCTGGTCAGCTACGCCGGCGGGTTGTCGGGGATCCGGCTGCGCTCCTACCTGGCCGGCTCGGCCGTGGGTCTGGTGCCCGGCACCGTGCTGCACGTGACGATCGGCGCGACGGTCGGGACCACCTCGGGTCCGGTGCTGCTGATGAGCCTGCTGCCGTTGGGCCTGGCGCTCGCCGCCCTCGCCGTCGCCCGGATCCGGTACCGCCGGCGCACGGGGGCCCGCGCCGGACTCTGACGGCCCGCCAAGCCGCACCCCCGGCCCGCTCCTCATCCTCACGCTCATGGCGTCATTCGAACACATGTTCGAATGACGTGCTAGTCTTCCTCCTGCTGGCCCGACCGCCCGGCCCAGCGCTCTGTCCGAGTCTTCGCTGGTCTAGGAATTGGGCTAGACAGCGGCATACGACGGTCGACGGTCGCTTCCATGCCGTGGTCTATGCGTGTCTATCGCCCTGACTAGACAACCGCATAGCCTGCTCGACATGGACCCCGTGCGGAACCCGTACGCCCCCGGCGCCGGCCAGCGCCCGCCGGAACTCGCCGGCCGGGACACCGAGCTGTCCGCCTTCGACGTCGTGCTCGAGCGCATCGCCCGCGGC
>JAOPVN010000619.1 GCA_025966175.1 Modestobacter sp.
CGCACCTCCCCCACCACCAGGCGGGAGGGCCGCATCCGCAGCGCCTCCTTGACCAGCCGGCGCAGGGGGATCTCCCCGGCGCCCTCGAGGTTGGGCTGGCGGGTCTGCATGGCGACGACGTCGGGCAACGGCACCCGCAACTCGAAGACCTCTTCGCAGGTGACCACCCGCTCGCGGGCCGGGATGGCCGCGCACAGGCAGTTGAGCAGCGTCGTCTTGCCGGCCTGGGTGCCACCGGAGACCAAGATGTTGAGCCCGGCAGCGACCGAGGCCTCCAGGAACCGGGCCACCTGCGGGGTCAGCGTCCCGAGCGCGACCAGCTCGTCGAGGCTGTGCGCCGAGAGCACGAACTTACGGATGTTGACCGCCATGTGCACCCGGGTGACATCGGGGATCACCACATGAAGCCGCGAGCCGTCGGGCAGCATCGCGTCGACGAACGGCGTGCTCATGTCGATCCGCCGCCCGGAGCTGCGCAGCATCCGCTCGACCAGGTCGGCCAGCTGCCCGACGCCCAGGATCGTCGTCGTCAGCTCGCTGCGGCCCCGGCGGGCGATGAACACCCGGCCCGGCTCGTTGACCCAGATCTCCTCGACCTCGGGGTCGTCGAGCCAGCGCTGCAACGGCCCGTAGCCGGCGACCCGGTCCAGCACGTCGCGGACGACACCATCGGGGTCACCGATCGGGGGAAGCGCCGAGGACAGCGATCGCTCGGAGTAGTCGGCGACGACGTCCCGCACCAGCATCCGCACCGGCGCCGGATCGCTGAACGGGTCCAGACCGCGACGGCGGATGAGCTCGCGCACCTCGCCGTCCACGAGGTCGACGGCAGAGCCCCCAGCAGGCACGACACCCCCGTTGAACAGCCAAGAGACAAAAGAGTCCAGTGACTGTAAGGGCATGACCCGGTTCCGCGCGGGGCCCCTGTGGACGAACTGTGACCTCCGAACGGCCACGTTCACCCGATCAGGTGAACCAGACTGTCCAGACCGGGCTGCCCGGCCCTCGGTGAGTGCGCGGCCACGGAGCACCAGGAGGTCTGCATGTCCAGGCGTGGCGTACCCGGTGGGCGGGCGAGCTGCAGCTCTCCAGCGGAGAGCAGCGGCATGGTCGCCGCTCTCGGCGACGCGGCTCAGGACAGCGCCGATGGTGGCTGTGTACTCGTCGAGCACCTCGTCGGCGATGGGGACGCTCGCGTTCCTCCACGATCCGCCCTGTCCCCGTCACCCGGACGGGGAACTCCCATTCCGGTGTCTGCGCGGACCGGTAGCTGTCGACGGCGTCACGGCCGGGACTGGCCCAGCACGGCGTAGCTGCGTCCACCGACCGGTCCTCGGGACGATCGGCCCACGACGGGCGAGCTACGCCCGAGCGTCAACGTGAGCCGCGTGATCAGCGAGGCCGTCCAGTACGGGTGGCTCGCCACGAGATCCACGACCCGATGCCTCATCGTCGCGACCCATGCGTAGCCGGCGGGCTGGAATCGGTCAGCACCGGTACGGAATGCGATGACCCAGACACGCTGCACCCGCACCGCGCGGAGCGCCAGCACCTCGCGTGGTCGTCGTCGATGCGCGGGTTACACAGCCCGTGGACAGCTGATACAACACCACCACCCATGTAGTCCGTGCCGCACCAGCCGCCCACTGGGCGCCGGATCGTCACCGCCGGTGTCTATCGATGGGTAGTCCCACCAAGTTGCCGGTCACCGCCGCGTCGACCGGCACCGTTTTCGGATCCACCAGGCCATGGGGCCGGCGATCTGACCACGACCCTCACCGCGCCCCGAACAATCCCCGCGGACCCCGGCATCGATACGGATGGCCGGATACCGAAGCGGTCGATGAGGAGGCGCTGCCATGAGAAGAATCTGCACGATGTCTTCGTCGCTCTTGTTGAGCCTGCCGCTACTGGTGGCCGGACATTCCTCGACCGCTCCCGCTCCGAATCTCGTTCAGACGGAGTTCGGGCACGTCAGCAATCTGGAACTTCAACCAGACCGAACCATCTGTCCGCTGTGCGCACCCTCTCTTGCTTCGCTACCTGAGAGCTGGCGACCACATGGCAAGGTGCAGGAAGGCCTCAGTCACGCGGCGTGGTCGGAACGTGAGTCCGAAGACGCCATGAACGCGGTGGAAGCCGGACTGGACGAGATGATCAGCTTCTATTCACAGCGGCCCGAGTCCGTCACCGCCCTCCAGGACGACTCGGTGGAATCTTTGATCGAGGTGGCGTACGCCGGGGTGAACACTCCCGCGCTGACGGAGACGGCACGTGATGCGGCGCGTCGCAACCTTGCCACGTTGATCGCTCCCTATCTCCAGCGAGCCCCGGAATCGGCGCGCTGCGATGAGTTCCAGCAGTTGTTGCCGCTCACCATCTACGCGGGGTCAGGGGATTCCCACCTGGGGATCGACCGCGATGATCCGCGGACAGGAACGATGGTGGCGCTCACGAATTCCGCATATCGTGCGTGCGGGTCCCTCGAGGCGGCTATCGGATATGACTACAAGCCGATGCTGGAGAACCTCGAGAAGGTCGTCGCTGACCAGGTCTCAGAGCTGGGCCTCCAGGGCCAATCGCTCATCGGTGCCCAGGCGACGCCCGGGCTCGAGCTCCCCGCCGAGGCCCTCGACTTTCCGCGAGCGTTCTGGCGGTCCCTGGAGGACTACCCACTCTACGGGGCGGACGAGTTCCCGGATGGTGCTCGGAACCAGACGTTCTACTACACCGCATACCTGGCGACCCACGTCGCCTACTTCGTGACCGGCGACGGCCGGTATCCGATCCACGTCGAGGACTCACCCAGTTTGTACCGATTCCTGCGCGAGAACTTCTATGCGGTGCTGGAGATGGGCGAGCTCGATCTGGTGGCCGAGTTCGTGGACAACTTCCGGCAGTACGGCTACACCGAGGAGAACGACCTGCAGGTGCGCGACGGGACGCGGTATCTGCT
>JAOPVN010000522.1 GCA_025966175.1 Modestobacter sp.
CGCTGCCCAGTCGGCTTCCGCGCAGGGATCGCTCGCCCATGGCACACCGTCCTCTCGTGCTGATGTCGGTCAGTTCTGGACTGCCCGGGCAGCCGCATGCTCACGCATCCGGTGCGGGGTGTCGCAGGGGTCAACGACAGATGAAGGAAATGGATTCCGTGCCGTCAGCGCTCGATCATCTCACAGGGTGAGAGATTCGTGTCCATCCACCCCCCAGGGGTGAGAAGACGATCTCGATGAGCAGCGCGGGTGGTCACCGCAGGGCGAGCTGTCCCGGCCCGGTCGGAGTCGGCTCCAGCTGCCCGCGGACGTGGTGCCGGCGGCACAGCACCTGATACCGCACGGCGGCTCCCTCCGGCTCGCCCGCCCGCTCCACGGAGTCGGTGGAGGGGGCCGGCGCCGGTGCGGTGTCGGCCACCACCACCGTGGCACCCTCACGCACCATCGCCCCGCCCACCACACGGGCGTTGAGCAGCCCGGGGAGCCCGCACCAGCACAGCACCTCGACCTGCACCCGCTGGACGTCGTCGGCGAGCTCGAACAGCCGCTGGGTGCCGGGGAACAGTCGCGTCCGGAAGTCGGTGGTCAGCCCGAAGGCGTAGACGTCCACGTGCGACTCGTCGACCAGCTCGGCCAGCTGCTCGACCTGCTCACCGCTGAGGAACTGGGCCTCGTCGACGATCAGGTAGTCCACCCGGTGGCCGGCCGCCCAGCGGTCCCGGACCAGCAGCCGGACGTCGGTGCCCGGGTCGAGCTCCAGCGCCTCCCGGTGCAACCCGACGCGCGAGCTGATCTGCGGCGTCCCGGACCGGTCGCCCTGGGTGAGCAGCAGCCCGTGCCGCCCCTGTCGGCTCTGGTTGTGGTCGACCTGCAGCGCCAGCGTGGACTTCCCGCAGTCCATCGGGCCGTGGAAGAACACCAGGTGCGCCGGCGCGGGGTGCCGGCGCCGGTCACCGGACGCCGGGACGGAGTCGGGCGCGGCCAGGGGAGAGGAACTCACAGACGCTCCGGGGGTGTGTTGCCGGCCTCGACGATCGCCCGGCGCAGGTCCAGTCGCGACAGCAGCACACCGCCGACGACGAAGAAGAAGACCAGACTGAAGATCGCGTACCGGTAGGAGTCGGTCAGCTGGTAGGTCAGCGCGAACAGGAAGGGGCCCAGCCAGCTCGTGCCGCGGTCGCTGATCTCGTAGAAGCCGAAGTACTCCGCCTCCTTGCCCGGCGGGATGAGCTGGCTGAACAGCGAGCGGGACAGCGCCTGGGTGCCGCCCAGCACGAAACCGATGGCCAGGGCGACGGCGTAGAACTGCGGCGCGGACCCCTTCTGCAGGAAGTACGCGATGCCGATGACCAGCACCCAGACGACCAGCGAGCCCAGGATCGTCCGCTTGGTCCCGTGGCGGCCGGCCAGCCGGCCGAGGGTGAGCGCCCCGCCGAAGGCGACGAACTGGACGACCAGGATCGCGGTGATCAGCGTCGACTGGGGGAGCCCCAGCTCCTCCGAGCCGTACTGCGCCGAGACGTTCGCGACGGTCTGGACGCCGTCGTTGTAGAGCAGGTAGGTGACCAGGAACAGCAGCGTCAGTGGGCGCCGGCGCAGGTCACGGAAGGTGGCCCCCAGCTGCCGGAGGCTTCCGCCGACCACCCCGTGGCCCTCGGTGCCGGGCTCGGGCGGGTGCGGGTGGTTGCGCAGCCGGGTCAACGTGACCACGGCGAACAGGCCCCACCAGACCCCCGCGGAGCACAGACAGATCCGCACCGCGTCGCCGTCGCTCAGGCCCAAGGAGCCGGCGTTGAGGTACAGCCCGAGGTTGAGCACCAGCAGCAGGCCGCCACCCAGGTACCCGCTGGCCCAGCCCTTGCTGGAGACCGCGTCCCGCTCGTCGGGTGCGGCCAGGTCGGGGAGCCAGGAGTAGTAGACGACCATCGCGCTGCCGAAGGCCAGGTTGGCCACGATGAACAGCCCGGCCCCCAGCAGGTACCGCTCGCCGCCGACGAAGAACAGCGCCGCGGTGGCCAGCGCCCCCACGTAGCTCAGGACGGTCAGCATCTCGCGCTTGCGGCCCGACCGGTCGGCGATCGCGCCCAGCAAGGGCAGCACGAAGACCTGCAGGAACACCGAGGCCGACAGCGTGTAGCCGAACAGGCTGCCGGGGGGCATCGGGATGCCCAGTGGGTGCACGTCGCCGTCCGGCCCGGCGGCGCGCTCCGCGATGTCGGTCAGGTACGGGCCGAGGAAGACGGTGACGACGGTCGAGGAGAAGACCGACGTCGCCCAGTCGTAGGAGTACCAGCCGAACCGTTCCCGACGCAGCGCCTCGTCGACGGGTGCGGGGGACTGGTCGGCCTTCGGGGCGACGCTCACGGGCGGAGGGTGTCAGCCGGGACGGGCGTGGTCCAGCAGCCGGCGGTCACGGGATGTCGTCCGGCACGATCCCACCGGGGAAGGCGGCGGCCGACGACATCGGCCGGGTGGTGTCGCCGAAGGCGATCCGGTCGGTCGGCTCCCCGGCCCGCAGCGGCGACAGCCCGCGGGTCAGCGCGGCGGCGATCCGGTACCGGGCGCGGTTCGCGTCACCCACCCGCCCCGGCTGGAGGTCGTCGAAGAAGACCGGCGGGCCCAGGTGCACGCGCAGCGCCGGCTGCCGCCACACGGCGCTCAGCAGGGTGCGCACCTTCCCCCAGTCGGTGCGGTACTGCAGCACCTCGTGGGCGCCCCACTGGCTGACCGGGATGACCGGCACACCGGCAGCCAGCGCCATCCGGGCCAGGCCGGTGCGGCCGCGCTCGGGCCAGCCGTCGGGGGTCAGGCCGATCCGCCCCTCGGGGTAGGCGACGACGTGCCCGCCCGCGGCCAGCGCCACCTCGGTGACGCGCAGGGCGTGGGCCGCCACGTCCGTGTCGCGCTCGACCCGGATCCCGCCGGAGCGCTCCAGCAACGGTCCGACGACCGGCGTGCTGAGGATCCCGCTCTTGGCCAGGAACCGGGGCTTGACGCCGGCCCGGTGCAGCGCGACGCCGATCACGAAGGTGTCGAAGTCGCCGATGTGGTTGACCGCGAGGAGCAGCGGACCGTCCAGCCACGGCTCGGGGATGCTGCCGGTGACCTGGATCCGGCCGAAGACGCTCGGCAGCCAGGAGAACCAGCGGAGCATGAACCCCCAGAACCACCACTGCGGCGCCGCGGCGATCGCGAGCTCCCGGGCGAACCACTCGGGGTCGTCGGACCTCAGCTGGTCGTGCAGCTCCGGCGGCAGCGGGGGAGCGGACGGGCGCCAGGCTCGCAGCCCCCTCATACGCCGGTCCACTGGCCGCGGGCGACCAGCAGGTCCCGCAGCATCGCCGGTCGGTCGGTCATGACCCCGTCGACGCCGAGTTCGAGCATCTCGGTCGCCTCGGCCTCGCTGTCGACGGTCCAGACGTGCACCTGCAGGCTGCGCGCGTGCGCAGCGGCGATGAACCGCTCGTCGACCAACGGCCGCCCGCCGAGCGCCAGCGGCACCTGCGCGCAGCCGGCCTGGATCCGGACCAGGCCCGCCGCGCGCGGCGAATAGGAGGACAGCCGCAGCGCCGCGACCCCGCGGGGCCCCAGCGACGTGCAGACGTCGGGGCCGAACAGTCGGCGCGCGGCCGCGATCCGGGCATCGGAGAACGAGCCCAGACAGATCCGGTCCTCCACCTTGAGCCGCCGGACGGTGCGCACCAGCGGCGCCAGGACGCCGGCGGCCTTGATGTCGAGGTTGAACCGGACGTCGGGCCAGGCGCCGAGCAGGTCCTCGAGCCGCATGATGGGCTCCCGGCCGCCGATCAGCGCGGTCTGCAGCTCACGCCACGGCAGCGCCTCCACCCGCCCGGTGCGGTCGGTGACCCGGTCGAGCGTCGGGTCGTGGAAGACGACGAGCTCACCGTCGGAGGTCACCCGGACGTCGGTCTCCAGGTACCGGTAGCCCAGGGCCACGCACTCCTCGAACGCCGGCATCGTGTTCTCGAGGTGCTCGATCGCGCCACCTCGGTGCGCCATCGCCACCGGGGTCGGCCCGTCGAGGAAGGCGTAGCGCGAGCCCGGCACGCCCCCACGCTAGTGCCGTGGTCGGACGGCGTGTCGGCCGGTCCGGAGGGCGGCGGCCGGGTCCGTCCGGGCGTGTCCGGCGGAACCTGTCAGCCCGGGCGTCTACCGTCGCTGGTGTGGCGGTGAAGCACGGTGCCGAGGCCCGTCCGGCGTCCCGGAGCCGGCGCGCGAACGGCGAGGAACGACGCTGCGGCTGGTGCCGCAGCGTCCTGCCGGCGCAGGAGTCCGTGGGCCGGCCGAGGCTGTACTGCGGCCAGGCGTGCCGTCAGCGGGCCTACGAACAGCGCTCCGCGACGGCGAAGGCGGGGCTGTCCGCGGACGTCGTCCTGGTGACCCGGGCGGAACTCGATGGGCTGCAGGATCGGCTGTTCCAGCTGCGGTGCGCCATCGAGGACGTGCAAACGCTGCTGACGGAGAAGCCGACCAAGGCGGAGCTGGCCCGGTCCCTGGAGGAGCTGGTGCGGTCCACCGGGCGACTCGACCGGCTGTGGCTCAACGGCAAGGCTGCCGGCGGCTGATCGGCGTCATACCGTCACAGTGACGCAACTCGCTGGCGCGCGGTGCGGTGCATCGAGGGGGAGGGGCACTCCCCCTCGCGCTCAGCCGTTCCCGCTGTCCTGGTCGCGACTCCCGTTGCCCGAGGGATTGCTGGTGTCGTTGCGCGGAACGTTGCCCTGCGAGACGCCTCCCGGATCGGCGCCCGAGGTGTTCGTTGCAGTGTCCTTCGGTGTGCCCGTGGTGGAATTCGGGTCACCGCAGGCCGTCAAGGCGCCGCCGGACACCAGCGCGGCCGTAGTGATCAACGCTGCCAGCGGCCGTCGGATGCTCATGCCCCAACCCTACGAAAGGTTCGACACAGCCGCCCCTCAGGACGGGCGGATACTCGTTCATTTCGTCAATGTGACGTATGTAGACCGGCCCAGCGACACCGGGGGGCCGGGGCGCTGGCGGCTTCTGACACGACGGCGACGGCGGAAGGCGGCACGTCGGGCGGAAATGCCGGTCGGTGGCACACAAGATCATCTCGTCGAAGAGTTGATCATGACGGGGGAGTTGATCATGAACGCTGATCGTCGACGCCGACCCACCGACGAACAGTGCCAGCGGCCTCTCGAGGCAGCCCGCCGGCGCATGCGCTCGACGGATGACTGAGACAGCGACCGGCGCGAACGGGCGTGCCGGACTGCATGCGAATCCTACGTCGGCCGTCGACCGGGTGATCGCCGGAAACGAGCTGCTGAGCAGCCCCTCTTCAGCCATCACCCGTGCGCCGATAATCGACATTATGTCAAGTAGCGGAGATGAGGCCGGTCGCGCCATCGGCATGCTGCGCTGCTGCAGTTAACTGAGCGACGAGCGCAACGAAGGCGTCAGCCCGTCGCTGGTCCGATGCCCGTGTCAGGACACCGGCCATCGCCCTCGCTCATCACCTCCGCCACCACCGCACGACCGAGGGCGCGCATCAAGGGACCCGACTCAGCCGCCCGGCCGCTGACCATGGCCATCGAACCGTCGCCCCACTCGACGGCCGGGGCGCGGGCCCGATCGTTCCTGGCTACCGCGGCCTTACCCCGCCCGGAGGTGATCGCGCA
>JAOPVN010000572.1 GCA_025966175.1 Modestobacter sp.
ACCTCAACCTGTTCGTCGCGGCGATGCTGCTGCTGGTCCTGGGCAACAGCTACGTGGCGCTCTACGTCGGCTGGGAGGGCGTCGGTCTCGCGTCCTACCTGCTGATCGCGTTCTGGTACACCCGCCCCGCCGCCGCCACCGCAGCGAAGAAGGCGTTCATCATGAACCGGGTCGGCGACGTCGGCCTGACCCTGGCGATCCTCATCATGTTCGCCCAGCTGGGCACGACGTCCTACGCGGGCGTCTTCGGCTCGGTCGGGCTGCTCGCCGGCGGCACCGTCACGGCGCTGGGCCTGCTGCTCCTGCTCGGCGCCTGCGGCAAGTCCGGCCAGTTCCCGCTGCAGTCCTGGCTGCCCGACGCGATGGAGGGCCCGACCCCGGTCTCGGCGCTGATCCACGCCGCCACCATGGTGACCGCCGGGGTCTACCTGATCGCCCGCAGCGCCCCGGTGTTCGACGAGACCCCGACCGCCCGCACCGTCGTCCTGGTCATCGGCGCGATCACGCTGATGATCGGCGCGATCGTCGGCTGCGCGTACGACGACATCAAGAAGGTGCTGGCCTACTCCACGGTCAGCCAGATCGGCTACATGTTCCTCGCCGTGGGCCTCGGCCCGGTCGGCTACGCGGCGGGGATCGCACACCTGCTCGCGCACGGGTTCTTCAAGGCCGGGCTGTTCCTCGGCGCCGGCTCGGTCATGCACGCGATGAACGACCAGACCGACATGCGCCGCTACGGCGGGCTGGCGAGGAAGCTGCCGATCACCTTCGTCACCTTCGGGCTGGGCTACCTCGCGCTGATCGGGTTCCCGCTGTTGTCGGGGTACTGGACGAAGGACGCGATCATCGAGGCGGCCTTCGACCGCGGCGGGGTCTCCGGCTGGGTGCTCGGCGGGGTCGCCGTCCTCGGTGCCGGGCTCACCGCCTTCTACATGACCCGGCTGATGCTGATGACCTTCTTCGGCCGGGCCCGCTGGGACGACGGCTCTGCCTCGACCCCAGTCAATCCACACGAGTCCCCACCGGTGATGACCGCGCCGATGGTGGTGCTCGCGGTCGGGTCGGTCGCCGCCGGGTTCGTGCTGGTCCAGGCGTTCCCGCTGAACGAGTGGCTGGCCCCGGTGTTCGGTGCACCCGAGGAGGCAGCCGCCCACGTGGTCGCGCCGCTGACCGTCGGCATCGCACTGTTCCTGGTGATGCTGCTCGGCGCGGCGGCCGCCTGGCTGTTCGTCGGGCGCCGCGAGGTGCCGACGACGGCGCCGGCCCGGGTGTCCCCGGTGGTCACGGCCGCCCGGCGGGCGCTCTACGCCGACGCGGTGAACGAGTCGCTGTTCATGCGGCCCGGGATGTGGCTGACCCGCGCCCTGGTCTGGCTGGACAACCGCGGCGTCGACGGCGTGGTCAACGGGACGGCGGCGGCGCTGGGCGGCTCGTCGTCCCGGCTGGGCCGGGCGCAGACCGGCTTCGTGCGCAGCTACGCCCTGGGCATGCTCGGCGGCGCGGTGCTGGTCGCCGGGGCACTGGTCGCGGTGACGACGTCATGAGCGCGACGACCCTCGAGGAGGACCGGCACCGTGGCTGACTTCCCCTTCCTGCTGGTGATGATCGTGGTGCCCGCGCTGGGCGCCGCCGTCATCGCCGCGCTGCCGCCGGCCCGCGAGGCGTTGGCCCGCCGGCTGGCGCTGGGCACCAGCCTGGTCGTGCTGTTGCTCGCCGTGCTGGCGACCGTCGCCTTCGACGTGGGCGGCGACCGGTTCCAGCTGACCACCTCGGTGGCCTGGATCCCCGACTTCGGCGTCGACTTCGCCCTCGGCGTCGACGGCATCGCGCTGTCGATGCTGCTGCTCATCGGCGTGCTGGTGCCGGTCGTGATCGGTGCCTCGTGGGAGGAGACCGCGCCCGGCACGCGGTCCATGCGCACCTACTGGGCCTGGCTGCTGCTGCTCGAAGCGATGATGGTCGGGGTCTTCGCCGCCACCGACGTCTTCCTCTTCTACGTCTTCTTCGAGGCGATGCTGGTCCCGATGTACTTCCTGATCGGGAGCTTCGGTGGCCCGAACCGGCAGTACGCCGCGGTGAAGTTCTTCCTCTACAGCCTGCTCGGCGGCCTGGTCATGCTCGCCTCGGTCATCGGGCTGTACGTGGTGAGCAACTCCCAGCTCGGCGAGGGCACGTTCGCCTTCGACGCGCTGCGGCAGCTGGACATCGACCCCGGCGTGCAGAAGCTGTTGTTCCTCGGCTTCTTCCTGGCCTTCGCGATCAAGGCACCGCTGGTGCCCTTCCACACCTGGCTGCCCGACGCCGGTGCCGAGGCGCCGATCGGCAGCGCCGTGCTGCTGGTCGGCGTGCTGGACAAGGTGGGCACGTTCGGCTTCCTGCGCTACTGCCTGCCGCTGTTCCCCGACGCCTCCCGTGACCTGGCCCCCTGGGTGCTGGTGCTCGCGGTGGTCGGGATCCTCTACGCCGCCCTGGTCGCGATGGGGCAGAGCGACATGAAGCGGCTGGTGTCCTACACCTCGATCGCCCACTTCGGTTTCATCGCGCTGGGCATCTTCGCCTTCACCACCGAGGCGGCCACCGGCGCGGTGCTCTACATGGTCAACCACGGCATCGCGACCGGTCTGCTGTTCGTCGTCGTGGGCCTGGTCATCGCGCGGGGTGGCTCCCGGCAGATCCGCGACTACGGCGGGCTGGCGGCGAAGGCGCCGCTGCTGGCCGGGGTGTTCCTGGTGGCCGGGCTGGCGACGCTCTCGTTGCCTGGCACCAACAGCTTCGTCAGCGAGTTCCTGGTGCTCATCGGCTCGTTCCCGACCCGGCCGGTCTACACGATCATCGCCACTGCCGGCATGGTCCTGGCCGCGCTCTACGTGCTGCTCATGTACCAGCGGACCATGCACGGGCCGCCCCGCGGAGTGCTCCTGGTCGAGGACGGCGGTGCTCCTGACGGGCCGGCTCCGGACGTGCCCGGTGCCGGGAGCACGGCGGTGCTCACCGCGCCCACCCGCACCCGGACGCTGCGGGTGACGGACCTGTCGCGGCGGGAGCTCGCCGTGGTCACCCCGCTCGTGGCGCTGGTCCTCGTGCTCGGTGTGTACCCGCAGCCGCTGATCGACCTGATCACCCCGGCGGTACAGGCGACGATGAGCGACGTCGGCGCCGACCCCGGGGGCATCACGCCGACCGTTCCGAACGGGAGCAACGACTGATGGGCCCGATCACGGCTCCCTCCCTGTCCTACCCCGCGCTCGCGCCGCTGCTGTTCGTCTTCGGCGCCGCCGCGGTCGGGGTGCTGGTCGAGGCGTTCGCACCCCGGGCGGTGCGGCACCCGGTCCAGGTGGCGATCGCACTGGTCGGCACCGTGGGCGCGTTCGTCTCCACGCTGCTGCTCGCCGGCACCGAGAAGATCACCGCCGGCGGCGCGCTCGCCGTCGACGGCGCGGCGCTGTTCCTGCAGGCGACGATCGCGGCCCTGGGCGCGCTGTCGATCCTGCTGTTCAGCGAGCGGGCGCTGGACCCGGCCCGCTCGGCGTTCGTCGCGGTCGCGGCGGTGCCTGCCGGCAGCGTCCGCGACCGGGAACTGATGACCTCCGAGCGGGTGCAGACCGAGGTCTACCCGCTGGCCACCTTCGCCATCGGCGGGATGATGCTGTTCACCGCCGCGAACGACCTGCTGGTCATGTTCGTGGCGCTGGAGGTGCTGAGCCTGCCGCTGTACCTGCTGTCCGGGCTGGCCCGTCGCCGGCGGCTGCTGTCCCAGGAGGCCGCGGTCAAGTACTTCCTGCTCGGCGC
>JAOPVN010000586.1 GCA_025966175.1 Modestobacter sp.
GGCGGTGGCTGGCCGGCCACCCTGGACGACGTCGCGGCCGCGCTGGACGCCCTGCCCGGCATCGGATGGGCGGGGGAGGACACAGCGGCCCGGCTGGACCTCACCGACGTCACCGTCATCGGCCACTCCGCCGGCGGCCAGCTGGCCGCCTGGGCGGCGGGACGTGGCCGGCTCCCGGCCGGTGCACCCGGCGCCGCGCCCCGGGTCGCCGTCACCGCCGCGGTGCTGCAGGCCGGCGTGCTCGACCTGACCGCCGCGGTCGCCGCGGACCTGGGCGCCGGAGCGACCGTGGAGTTCCTCGGCGGGACCCCGGCGGAGGTGCCCGACCGCTACGCGGCCGCCGACCCGGTGCGGCTGCTGCCCACCGGCGTGCCGGTGCTGTGCGTGCACGGTGCCGCGGACACGACGGTGCCCCTGGAGCAGAGCGAGCGGTACGCCGCGGCCGCGGGTGCCCTCGGCGACCGGGTCGAGGTGACCGTGGTCCCCGGGGACCACATGGCCGTCATCGACCCCGCCGGAGAGGCCTGGCGACGCACCCTCGAGTGGGTGACCGCACGCCGGACAGCGCGCGCGGACCGCACTACGCTGGGGTCGTGACCGAGACCAGGGCTGAGTCCGCGGCGGGATCGGGTGCGCAGCCCGGCGCCCGCGGCTGGCTGTCCCGCACGCTGCAGAAGCTGACCGCCGACGACCAGACCGTCGATGCCCAGGAACTGCAGTCCGACGTCGCCTCCGCCGGCTGCGCCCCGGTCAGCACCTGCCGCAAGGGCGAGGTCGTCACCGTCACCGGCCGGCTGAAGTCGGTGGTCTACACCCCACGCGAGACGGTGCCGACCCTGGAGGCCGAGCTGTTCGACGGCTCCGGCTCGGTGACCCTGGTCTGGCTCGGCCGCCGTCGGATCCCGGGTATCGAGCCGGGCCGTCGGCTCACCGCGCGCGGTCGCTTCGCGGCCTTCGAGGGCCGCCAGGTCATCTACAACCCCTGGTACGAGCTGAGCGTCGGGTGACCTCCTGCGCACCGGTCCGGTCCGGGGGGAGCCGGCGGTGAGCGGGTCGCCGCAGCGCACGGGCATGGCGTTCGACCGGCACCTGGTGCTGGAGCAGCTCGGTGGCTGGCGGGGCATGCTCGACGCCTCGCTGCCGACCATCGCGTTCATCATCGCCAACAGCCTCGGCGGGCTGACCGTCGGCATCTGGGCGGCTGTCGCGGCCGCGGTGCTGGTCTTCCTGCTGCGGCTGGTCCGCAGGGAGAGCATCCAGCAGGCGATCAGCGGGCTGTTCGCCGTCGCCGTCGCCGTGCTGATCGCCGCCCGCACCGGACAGGCCCGCGACTTCTTCGTCCTCGGCATCGTGCGCAACGCCGGCATCGGCGTCGTCCTGTTCGGCTCGCTGCTGGTCCGCTGGCCACTGGTCGGAGTGGTCGCCGAGTTCCTGGCGCCCAGTCACCTGGGGACGATGTCCGCTCACCGGCTGCCCTCGCTGCGCAGCCGGCTGAAGCGGGACCCCGCGCCGGCGCAGTCGGCCGACGCGGAGGTCACCGAGCCCGTCGGGTCGAGCTCCGCGGAGCCGGAGCCGGAGGCCGCGGCCGAGCGGCACTGGCGGGACGACCCGCGGATGCTGCGGGCCTACGGCTGGCTCACCGTCCTGTGGGGTGGGGTCTTCCTGCTCCGCGCGGTGGTCCAGTGGGTGCTGTACCGCCGGGACGCCGTCGAGCTGCTCGGCACGTCGTCCCTGGTGCTGGGTCTGCCGCTGACGGCCGTGGAGCTCGTCGTGACTCTGTGGGTGGTGGCCCGGTTGCACCGGCACCGGTCCGACGTCGAGGGCGACGGGCAGCAGCAGCGCCCCGCCGCTTAGGCCTCGTCCAGAGGCTCGCCCTGAGCTTGCGAAGGGTGAGGAGGACGCGGTCCTTGCACCTTCTGTCAGCAGCTCCCGTCGGGGCACAGCATCCGCTGCAGCTCTTCCTCGACCTCGCCGTGGGTGACGAACAGCAGCTCGTCACCGGCCTCGAGCGGCTCGTCGGGGTCGGGGGTGATGACCCGGTCCCCGCGCAGGATCGTCGTGAGCACCGTCTCCCGGGGGAGCGGGACGTCGCGCAGCGGCCGGCCCACCCACGGGGTGTCCTCGGCCAGGGTGATCTCGACCAGGTTCGCGGCGCCCTTGCGGAAGCTCATCAGCCGGACGACGTCGCCGACGGTCACCGCCTCCTCGACCAGGGCGGCGAGCACGCGCGGGGTGGAGACGGCGACGTCGACGCCCCAGGCATCGGTGTAGAGCCACTCGTTGCGGGGGTCCTTGACCCGGGCGACCACGCGGTTGACCGCGAACTCGGTCTTGGCCAGCAGCGAGACGACCAGGTTGGCCTTGTCGTCGCCGGTGGCGGCGATGACGACGTCGCAGGTGGCCAGCTGGGCCTCCTCGAGGGAGGTGACCTCACAGGCGTCGGCCTGGACCCACTCGGCGCCCGGCACGGCCTTGGGCTTGACCCGGGAGCCGTTCTTCTCGATGAGCATCACGCTGTGCCCGTTGCCCAGCAGCTCGGCGGCGATGGAGCGGCCGACCGCGCCGGCGCCGACGATGGCGACGCGCATCAGTGCTGCCCTCCGGAGGGACCCTGTTCGACGGCCTGGTGCACGCGGTCGGTGAACTCGTCGGTGGTGGCGACCACGAGGTGGTCACCGGTCTGCAGCACGGTGCCGCGGGTGGGCAGCTGGGCCTCGCCGAAACGGACCAGCCACGCCACCCGGGCGCCCGAGACGGCCTCCAGCTCGGTCAGCGGACGACCGACCCAGCCGTCGGTGACGGTGACCCGCATCAGCAGGACCTTCCCGGTCGGCTCGCGCCAGATCTCGGACACCTTCACCGACAGCAGCTCGCGCAGCAGCCGGTTGACCGTCCAGGGGACGGTGGCGACGCTGGGGATGCCCATCCGCTCGTAGACCTCGGCCCGCTTGGAGTCGTAGATGCGGGCGACCACGTGCTCGACGCCGAAGGTCTCCCGGGCGACCCGGGCACTGATGATGTTGGAGTTGTCGCCGCTGCTCACCGCGGCGAAGGCGCCGGCTGTGTCGATGCCGGCGTCCAGCAGGGTCTGCCGGTCGAAGCCCAGGCCGGTCACCTGGCGGCCGCCGAACTCGGGGCCGAGGCGACGGAAGGCCTCGGCGTCCTGGTCGATCACCGCGACGCTGTGGCCGATCGCCTCCAGTCGCCGGGCGATCGCCGAGCCGACGCGGCCGCAGCCCATCACGACCACGTGCACCTGATCCCACCCCGTCTGCTCGCCAGTCCAGCCAGCCGTAGCCACCCCTGCGGATCGCCGGGGCGTACAGCGCGCGAACGTACACCCGGTGGGCCGGCCCGGCGGCGCACCGGCCGTCCTGCCCACCCCTCCGGGGCGCCCCTGCGAGTGACGCCGCCCGGTGTCGGCGCACCAGGGGCCAAGACGTCCGTACCATCGCCGCGTGCCATCCCTGTCCGACCTCGGACAACTCCCGAAACGGCTCGTCCTCGGACGGCCGGTCCGCAGCGACCGCGCGGGGGAGTCGCTGCTCCCCAAGCACCTGGCGCTGCCGATCTTCGCCAGCGACCCGTTGTCCTCCGTCGCGTACGCGACGCAGGAGATCCTGCTGATCCTCACCCTGGCCGGGACGTCGTTCCTGTTCCTCGCCCCGTGGCTGGCCGCGTGCGTCGTCCTGCTGCTCACCGTGGTGGTGCTGTCCTACCGCCAGGTGGTGCACGCCTACCCCTCGGGCGGCGGTGACTACGAGGTCGCGATGAAGAACCACGGGCAGTTCGCCGGGTTGGTCGTGGCCAGTGCGCTGCTCACCGACTACGTGTTGACGGTGGCGGTGTCGGTCAGCTCCGGCACCGACAACATCATCTCGGCGTTCCCGGGGCTCGACCAGCACCGGGTCTCGATCGCCGTCGGGCTCATCGCCCTCCTCGTCGCGGCCAACCTGCGCGGCGTTCGGGAGTCGGGGAAGACCTTCGCCGTCCCGACGTACCTGTTCATCGGCGGCATCGTCGTGATGATCGTGACCGGGCTGATCCGGGACTTCCTGACCGACAACCCGGTGGTGGCCGAGAGCGCCAGCTACTCGATCGACCCCGAGCCCGGCTACGCGCACGTCACCGGCCTGGCACTGATCTTCTTCGCGCTGCGGG
>JAOPVN010000058.1 GCA_025966175.1 Modestobacter sp.
GTGCGCTGGGCGTGCTCCAACGCGGCGAACCGGGCCTCGGCGTGCGGCGGCAGCACCCGGCGCTCCCGGAGGACCCACGGCAGACCGCGCACCGCGGCGAGCAGCCCGCGAGCGGTCACCCGGTCCCGCGGCACGGTGCGCAGCAGATGCAGGGTGCGGCGCAGGGCGGGCTTCAGGGGCCGGCGCAGCCACGTCGTCCAGAGCGTGTTGCGGATGCCGTCCTGGCGGCGCTTGTGCGGATCGCGGGCGGTGCTCGCCTGGTGGTGGACGGTCAGGCCCGGCAGGTAGCAGAGCTCCCAGCCGGCCGCGGCGAGGTCGCCGGCCATCAGTTCCTCCTCACCGCCCAGCCACAGTCGCTCGCTGAACCCGCCGACCGCGTCGAACGCGTCGCGCCGCAGCACGCTGGCCCCGGCCAGGAAGCTGCCCAGCGCCGGCCCGGGCAGCCAGTCGGCGCCGACGACGGGGGAGTCCCGCAGCTCGGCGACTATCGGGTCCTCGACCCCGCCGGGCTCGACCAAAATCCGGGCGGTGAGCACGGCCAGCCGCGGGTGCGCGTCCAGGGTGTCGGCGGCGGTGCGCAAGGACCCGGGGTCCCACCAGGTGTCGTCGTCGCAGAAGGCGACGTAGGGGGTGTCGAGCCGGGCGACGCCGAGGTTGCGGCCGACCGCACCGAGGTTGTCCGGGCTCGCGATCAGCTCCACCCAGGGGTGCTGGGCGCGGACGGCGTCCGCGGTGCCGTCGGACGAGCCGTTGTCGACGACGACGACGTGCGGCTGCTCGGGCAGTTGCCGCAGCCGGGAGAGCGCGAGCAGCAGCTCCTCGCGGCGCTGGTGGGTGATGACGACGACGGCGACCCGCGGGTCGGGGCCGGTGGTGACCGGTTCGGCGAGCTCGCTGCTCACGGCGGCCGCCTCGTTGGCGCTCGTCGTCCCCGTGCCCCGAGGTGCGCTGCCTCCGCGTGGCCTCGCGAGCTCGGTCACGATGCCAGCTCCCGGACGCCGGCCATCACGTCCCGGGGCAGCACCCGCCGGGAACGCAGAGCCGCGGGCACACGGGGGAGCGCGCCGGCCAGTCCGCGCCAGCCGGGACGCCCCGCGCGGACCGCCCGGCGCAGCTGGCCCGCGACGTCCGGCAGCGGGTAGCGCATCAGTGCGGTGAGCAGCCGGCTGCGCCAGATGCCGGACTGCCGGGCCGTCGCCGCCTCCCGGTGGGTCGAGGGGTGGTGGTGCACGGTGACGTCATCGACGTAGGCCAGCCCCCAGCCGGCGGCGGCGAGGTCCAGGGCGACCCGCTCCTCCTCACCGGGGAAGCGGACCACCGGATCGAAACCGCCGACGGCGGTGAAGGCCTCGGTCCGCACCATGGCGGCGCAGGCGACGAAGCCCAGCAGGGACGGGCCCGGCAGGTCCGGCTCGGTGCCCAGGGGGCTGGCGGCCATCTCCGTGCAGACCGGGTCGAGCTCTTCCTCGGTGCCGACCAGGATCCGCGCGGCGAGCAGCCCGAGCCGGGGATGGGCGCGCATCACCTCGACCGCGCGGGCCAGGTCGCCCGGCGCCCACCAGGAGTCGTCGTCGGTGAAGGCCACGAACGGGGTGCCCGCGCGGGCGGCGCCGAGGGTCCGGGCCACGGCACCGGCGTTGCGGTCCAGCGGGACGACGGTGACGGCGGGGTGCGCAGCCCGGACCGCCTCTACCGTGCCGTCGGTGGAGGCGTTGTCGACGAGGACGACGGGAGCCTCGTGCCGCGGCAGGCTGGCGAGGAGGTCGGCGCGGCGGTTGCGGCTGGCGACCACGCAGGTCACCGCGGGGCGCGGTGGGTGGAGCTTTGTGATCACCGTGGAACCCTGCCCGATCTGCGGCCCGGTCAACCCCGCCCCGGCGGACCGCCTGCCGTGGTGTCGGGCACCGGCTGTGCTGCGCGGGGCGCGGCCGGACGGTCCAGCGCCGTGGGGTCGGCGAAGAGGGTCGCGGCCGGGCCGGTGCCGGCGATCGCGTCGACGGCGAGCACCACCGCGGCCGCGGTCCAGGTGGTGCGCTCCACCGGCCAGCGGGCGTCGTCGGCGTAGACCAGGCCGGTCCAGTAGGAGCCGTCCTCGGCGCGCAGGTGCTGCATCGCCGCGAGTTGCTCGATCGCGTCGTCGACCCGGCCGGCGGCGGTGAGGGCCAGGGCCAGCTCGCACGTCTCGGCGCCGGTGACCCACGGCCGGTCGGCGACGCAGCGCACGCCGAGCCCGGGGACGACGAAGGTGTCCCACCCGGCGGCCAGCCGGGCGTCGGCGGCGGCACCGGTGACCGCGCCGCCGAGCACCGGGTAGTACCAGTCCATCGAGTAGCGGGAGCGGTCGGCGAAGGCGCCGGGCCGATCGCGCAGCGCGTCGCCCAGGTCGGCAGCGGCGAGGTCCCAGTCGGGCTGCTCCTCACCGACCAGCCCGGCCAGCGCGATGCCGGCGCGCAGTGCCTGGTGCAGGCTGGCGTTCCCGGTGAGCAGCGCGGTGTCGTCGGGGGTGCCGTCCGGGCGCAGCGCCCAGCTGATCGCACCGGTGGGCAGTTGCATCGCCGTCACCAGGTCGAGCCCGCGGCGCACCGTGGGCCAGAGCCGGTCGACCAGTGCGGCGTCGTCGGTGCAGAGCCAGGAGTGCCAGACGCCGACGGCGAGGTACCCGGCGTGGTTGCTCTCCACGGCGGGCGCGACGACGGCGCCGTCCCGGTACTCGGTGGCCCAGGAGCCGTCGGGGCGCTGGCGCCCGGCCAGCCAGTCGTAGGCGGCGCGGGCCCGGTCGTGCTCCCCGCCGACGTCGAGGGCCATCGCCGCCTCCACCGAGTCCCAGGGGTCCAGCTGCCCGCCGCGGAACCACGGGAGTGCACCGTCCGGGGCCTGCTCGGCGGCGATCGCGGCGACGGTCTGCCGCAGCTGTTCGGCGCTGAGCACGCCGGGCACCTCGGGGAGGGCCGGGGGACCGTCAGGCACGCGCGGCGGTCTCGGCGTCCGGTTCCGCTCCGACGGGGAGCGGGGGCTTGCCGGCGTAGATGACGAAGCTCTTGCCCAGGACCGGGTCCAGCAGCCGCTCGGCGGTCCGGGTCAGCCACGGCCGGCGCATCAGGTCCCACACGAGCATGCGGTGGTAGGCCCGCACGAGCGCGGTGTCCCGGTCGACCCCGACGGCGCACTTGAGCCACCAGAAGGGCGCGTGCAGGGCGTGCGCGTGGCGGGTGTCGGTGGGCTGCAGTCCGACGGCGGCCAGGCGCTCCCACAACTGGTCGCCGCGGTAGATGCGGATGTGGCCGCCTTCGTTGGAGTGATAGGCGTCCGACAGGGCCCAGCAGATCCGCTCCGGGCCGTACCGGGGGACGGTCACCGCCACCCGACCGCCCGGCTTGAGCACCCGGGCGATCTCGGCGATCGCCGCGCGGTCGTCGGGGATGTGCTCGAGCACTTCCGAGGCGATCACCCGGTCGACGCTGGCGTCGGGCACCGGCAGTGCGCGCAGGTCCCCGCGGGCCACTCCGGCGGACGCCCCTGCCGGTGCCTCCCCGGCAGCGGCGATGGCGGCGAGCCACTCGGCGGTCGTGGCGACCTCGTGCTGACCCCAGTCGACGGCGAGCACCGAGGCTCCGCGCCGGTAGGCCTCGAAGGAGTGCCGGCCCTCGCCGCAGCCCAGATCGAGCACCCGCATGCCCGGTCGGACGTCCAGCAGGTCGTAGTCGACCGTCAGCACGCGCCGCTCCCCGTCGTCCCGCTGGTCGACCCCGTCGTCCCCGTCGTTCGGCCGGCCACCGTCCGACGGTCCAGGACCTCCGCGTACCACTCGGCGGTGCGCTCGGCGGTGCGCCGCCAGGTGTAGGCGGCCAGCACCCGGGCCCGGCCCGCGCGCCCCAGCTGGTCGCGCAGCGAGGGGTGGTCCAGGACCAGCTGCAGCGCCGCGGCCAGCCGATCGACGTCGCCGGCGGGCACCTGGACCCCCGCGTGCGAACCGACCACCTCGGGTAGTGCGCCGGCGTCGGTGGTGACCAGCGGCGTGCCGCAGGCCATCGCCTCGACCGCGGGCAGGGAGAAGCCCTCGTAGAGCGACGGGATGGCGACGACCGTGGCGGTCTGCAGCAAGCGCACGAGCTCGGCCTGCGGAACCGGTCCGGTGAAGCGGACCGCGTCGCCCAGCGCCAGCCGCTCCAGGGCCGTGTGCGCGAGGCCGCCGGGGCGGGCGGTGCCGACGACGGTCAGCCGCACGTCCCGCTCGGTGCGCAGCTTGGCGACCGCCTCCAGCAGGTGCACCAGGCCCTTGATCGGGACGTCGGCGCTGGTGGTGACCACGATGGTCGCCGGCTCGCGGGCGCCGGGATCGGCAGGTGGCCGGAAGACGTCCGGGTCGATCCCCACCGGGATGACCTCGACGCCGGCGGCGGGCACCCCCATGTGCCGGGCGATGTCCCGGCGGGAGCTCTCCGAGACGGTGGTGATGCCGTCGAGTCGCTGTGCCACGCGAGCCTGCATCGCCGTGAAGGCGTACCAGCGGTGCAGCGTGATCCGTCGCCGCAGCCCCGTCGCCGCGGCGAGGTCCAGGTCGCGGTCGATCGCCACCGGGTGGTGGACCGTCGCCACGGTGGGCAGCCCACGGCGGCGCAGCTGCAGCAGGCCGTAGCCGAGGGACTGGTTGTCGTGCAGCAGGTCGAAGTCCCCGGTGCGCCGACCCAGCACCCGGGCCGCCCGCAGGGTGAAGGTGAGCGGCTCCGGGAACCCGGCGGTGCACATGGTCGCCCACTCCGCGGCGTCGACCAGGCTCCGGAACTCGCTGAGGCGCGGGGTCCGGAAGGGGTCGGGCTCTCGGTAGAGGTCCAGGCTGGGGACCCGGGTCAGCGGGACGCCCTCGTCCAGCTCGGGATAGGGCTGGCCGCTGAGGACCTCGACCCGGTGCCCCAGTTCGCGCAGCTCGCGGGACAGCGCGCGGACGTAGACGCCCTGGCCGCCGCTGTGCGGCTTGCTCCGGTAGGACAGCAGTGCCACGCGCAGCGACCGTCCCATGCCCGGACTCTAACCAGCGGGCCCGCCGTCGCCGGTGCCCGCACCGGGCTGGCAGGGTGCAGGCATGCTGCGTCACGTCGTGCTCTTCACCTGGACCGAGGACACCGACCCGGACACCCGGGCGACCACGCTCGCGGCCCTGCGACGACTGCCGGAGGAGGTCGGCGGGATGACCTCGTTCGCCGTCGGACCCGACGCCGGCCTCGTCGACGGCAACGCGCACGCCGCTCTGGTCGCCGACTTCCCCGACGCCGAGGCGTTCCGCTCCTACGCCACCGACCCGCGACACCTGGCTGTCATCGCCGAGCACGTGAAGCCTCATCTGGCTGCTCGGTCGGCCGTCCAGTACGAGGTCTGAACGGTCCTCCGTTGGCATCCGGCACCCAGACGGCTCTAGGGTCCGGTCATGATCACCGGACCGTGGCGCCGGCCGCTGGGAGTGCTGTCCCTCGGACTGCTCGGGATGGCGGCCGTGGCCGGCTGCGGCTCCGAGGTCCAGGGCAACGCCTCGGCGGCCACCAGGTCCGGCTCGTCGTCCGGCTCGTCGTCGGGAAGCGCGAGCAGCAGCACCGGCGACATCGAGGACCTCTCGGCCGGGCTGCTGCCCGCGGACGCCTTCGGGGCCGGCGCGCAGATCACGCCGATCACCGCTGACCAGCTGGCTGCCCAGCAGGACCAGCTCGGCGGCCTCGGCGGTCTGCAGGACCTCACCATCACCCCGGAGAGCTGCGCGCCTGCGGTGAAGCAGGTCCAGCCGGGTCTCGACGACATGGACGGGCTGGCCGCGCAGACCGCGACCACCGGCACCGCGGCCACCATCGAGATCCTGGCCGCGGGGGCCGCCGTCTCCGGTTCGCTGGACTCGTTCACCAGCGGCATCCAGTCGTGCCCCCAGGCCACGATCAGCTCTCCGCAGATCGGGACGGCCACGGTCACCTTCACGCCGCTCGACGTTCCCGACCTGGGCGACGGCTCGGCCGCGCTGACCATGTCCATCTCCGCCACCGGGCCGGACGGCACCCCGATCACCGTGCCCCTGCTGCTGGGCATGGCGATCGACGGCGACCGCCTGGTCAGCCTCACCGCGACCGACCCCTCCGGCGCACCGGACCCGGTGGCCTTCGCCCAGTTGTTCCAGCAGGCCTACGACCACCAGGCCGCCGCGCTCGACTGAGCCAATCGGTCGGGTTCGCCACGAGGTGCGCATGCCCCGACCGTGCACCCGGCCAGGGAGAACGCATTGCCGGCTGTCCACAGGCGCGTGCTCCGTCCACAGCTGCGGCTGACGACCCCCGCGCAGTCGGCCGCGGCAGCAGGGTCGCGGCATGTCCGACGCCGACCCGCCGCTCACCGTCCGGCTCTCCGGCCCCGGAGACCTCGCCGCTGCCCTGCCGCACCTGATCGGCTTCCGCCCCCGTGAGTCGCTCGTCGTCGTGAGCCTGCACGGCTCGACCGGCCGGCGGTTGGGTCTGACCGCCCGGGTGGACCTCCCCACGTCCGAGCACCGTCGTCAGGTGGTGGGCGGCGTGGTGCGGTCCCTGGTCACCGACCGCCCCGATGCGGTGCTGCTCGCGGTGGCCAGCGAGGACGCCGACGTGGCGCTCCCCGGCCCGTTCCCGGCGGCCGGTGACGTCGACCTGCCGCACCGGGACGTGGTGCGCGAGGCCGTCCTGGCCTTCGACGCCGCCGGCGTCGCGGTCCGCGATGCGCTCCTCGTGCGGAACGGACGGTGGTGGTCCTACGACTGCGCCCGGGAGTGCTGTGCGCCCTGGGCCGGCACCCGGCTGCCCACCGGCA
>JAOPVN010000063.1 GCA_025966175.1 Modestobacter sp.
CTGGCCTTCGACGCCGCCGGCGTCGCGGTCCGCGATGCGCTCCTCGTGCGGAACGGACGGTGGTGGTCCTACGACTGCGCCCGGGAGTGCTGTGCGCCCTGGGCCGGCACCCGGCTGCCCACCGGCACGAGCGCGCTCGCCGCGGCCGCGGCCCTCACCGGCCAGGTGGTGGAGGCCGACCGGGCCGCCCTCGTGCGGCGGATCGCGCCGGTGGGGTTCCTCGCCGCCGAGGGCATGGCCCGGGCGTGTGACGAGATCGGCGACGACCTCGCCCGGCGGACGGCCCAACTCGGCTGGGACGTCGTCGCCGAGGAGGGCTGGGCGGCGGTGCTCGCCGCGGTCGAGGCGGCCGAACCGGGCTCCGTCCAGCGCCTGTCGGACCGGCATGTGGCGCGGCTGGCGTGGGCCCTGCGGGACATCGACCTGCGGGATCGGGCGCTGGCTCTGGCTCTGGGCCGGTCAGCGGCCGCCGCGGAGGTCCTCTGGACGGAGCTGACCCGGCGGGCGCCGGCGCCGCTGGATGCGGCGCCGGCGACCCTGCTGGCGGTGACCGCCTGGGTGCGCGGGGACGGCGCCCTGGCGAACGTGGCGCTGGAGCGTGCGCTGGCCAGCGAGCCCAGCTACACGTTCGCCGCTCTGCTGCGCTCCGCACTGGACGCGTGCATGCGCCCGGCCGAGGTGCGCCGGCTCATCCGCGAGACGTGCGGACCCAGCGATGCCCGCTGGTGACCGGTCAGAGCAGTTCGGGCCGCTCCCACTCCTCGCCCAGTACGTGCTCGGCGAGGAAGGCGATGACCGTCTCGTACCAGATCCTGGCGTTCCCCGGCGTGAGCACCCAGTGGTTCTCGTCGGGAAAGTACAGGAACTTCGAGGGCACACCGCGCTTCTGCAGGTCGTACCAGAGCCGCAGCCCCTCGCCGATCGGCACCCGGTAGTCCTTGTCGCCGTGGATGACCAGCATCGGCGTGCGGATCGCGTCGGCGTAGCGGTGCGGCGAGTTCTGGTCGTAGCGCTTCGGCTCGGTCAGCGGGTCGCCGAACTCGCGCTGCCAGTACCAGGACGCGTCGGTCGTGCCGCTGAAGGCGTCCAGGTGCCACAGGCTGGCGTGGGTGACGATCGCCTTGAACCGGTCGGTCTGGGTGGCCACCCAGTTGGCCATGTAGCCGCCGAAGGAGCCGCCCATCGCCGCCGTGCGGGTCTGGTCGATCTCCGGCAGCGCCTCCGCGGCGTCCACGGCGGCCATCAGGTCGGTGTAGGGATCGGCACCCCACTCACCCCAGCCGCGGCGCACGAAGTCCCGGCCGAAGCCCTGCGAGAGCCCCGGGTTGGGCAGCAGGACGGCGTAGCCACGCGCGGCGAGCACCCACGGCGTCCAGCGCCAGGACCAGGAGTTCCAGCTCATCAGCGGGCCGCCGTGAATCCAGAGCACCAGTGGCGCCGGGTGCTCCGCGCTGGCGCCCTCGGGCAGCACCAGCCAGGACTGCACCCGGCTGCCGTCCGCCGCCGTCGCGTCCAATTCGCGCAGGGTGCCCGGCAGCGCCGGGATGGTGCCGGGGTTGGGCAGCGGGGCCGGGTCCTGCCCGGTCGCCTCCGGGTCCAGCCGCACGGGGACCGGCGGAGTGTCGTACCCCGAGCGCAGGGCATAGAGGGCGCTGCCGTCGCGGGCCACCTGCAGGTCGCTGTAGGCACCTTGGTCGGTCAGCCGCACCGGAGTGCCGCCGTCCAGCCCGACCCGGAACAGTGCGTGCCGGCCGTCGTCGTCGGCGAGGAAGTAGACCGCGGTCCCGTCGGCCGAGAACTGCGGAGCGCTGGGCCAACGGTCGAAGCCCGGGGTCAGCTCGCGGATCTGCCCGGTGGCCACGTCGACCAGCAGCAGCGTGTAGTCCGGCGGTTCGGCGAAGGTCGAGGCGGACTCGCGTACGGCGACCAGTCGGCTGGAGTCGGGGGAGAAGCGGGCCCCCGTCACGTCGGCCAGCGGGTCGTCCACCAGCACCCGGGTCTCGCCGGAGGCGATCTCGGTCAGCACGAGCCGGGAGCGCCGTCCGGCCGGGCCGTCGGCGACATCCTCGCTGCGCACCAGGAAGCGCCCGTCGGGAGAGAGGTCGATGTCGTCGCCGGCACCCAGCGGCGGTCCGGCATCGGGGGTCAGGTCGCGCCACTCGGGCATCGTCGCCGGCGCACCCGGTGCGACCTCGGCGGGCAGCGGGCCGATCCAGAACACGTGCGGGACGGCAGGGCCCAGGTCGTGGTCCCAGAACCGCACCGGGTAGCTCTCGTGCAGCACGGCGCTGACCCCGGCGTCCTTCCGGGCGGTCCGGCGCTCCTCGTCGGCCTGGGCGTCGGCGGCACCGGGCATGGCCGAGGCGACCACGGCGACGTCACCGGTGTCGGCCGCGACGGCGACCCCGGCGATGCCGCTGGGCCGCTGCAGGACCAGCCGGGCCTCGCCCCCGCCGGCGGGCAGCGTCCACAGCGACCCCTTGGGCTCGCCGGCGTCCTTGCCGGCGTCGGGGTCCGGGCGTGCGGACAGGAAGAGCAGGTCACCGGTGGGGGTGAACACCGGGCCGGACTCGCCCGTCGCCCCGCGGGTGAGCCGGCGGGCCTCCCGCTGCCCGGCCGGGTCGACCTCCCACAGCGCCGACTGCCACTTCTTCCCCTCCGCGTCCAGGGTGGCCACCGAGGTGACCAGTCGGGTGCCGTCGGGGGAGAGCGCCAGACCGCCCAGCCGGGGCAGCGAGACGAAGTCGGCGATCCGGTGAAAGGGGCTGGGCGGGGGCGTGCCGCCGGTCTGCTCAGCGGGTGCTGCGGAGTCGCTCACCGGTGCCTTCTCTCTGCGCGTCCGGACAGGGCGTCCCCGAGCGTAGTGAGTCAACTCGTGAGCAAGGCGAACGACCGGGGGGTCAAGAGTGGCTTCGGAACGGCCGGAGCCGCCGCCCCGGGTGGGGACGGCGGCTCCGGCCGGTGTGGGGCGGGTGCTGGTCAGACCACCGCGGCCGCGGCCTCGGCTGCCTCGACGGGGGAGAGGTCCTCGTCGACCGGGCTCACGAAGAGGTGCTGGGCGACCCCGGGCTGCAGGGCGACCCCGTCGACGAGCACCGTGCCGTTGGTCAGGGAGGCGGTGACCGTCGAGCCGGGGCGCACGCCCTGGTCGGCCAACGAGCGCAGCAGGGTGGCGTCCTCCTGCAGCTGCTCGCTGATCCGCCGGACAACGACCCGCCGGCCCTCGGGGGTGGCCGTCGTGGACAGCAGCGTCAGCGCGTCCAGGATCGCCGACGTGTCACCACCGAGCGCGTCCAGGCCGGGGATGGGGTTGCCGAACGGGGAGACCGTGGGGTTGCCCAGCAGGGTCAGCAGCCTGCGCTCGACGGCCTCGCTCATGACGTGCTCCCAGCGGCACGCCTCCTCGTGGACCTCGGCGTAGTCCAGGCCGATGACGTCGACGAGCAGGCACTCGGCCAGCCGGTGCTTGCGCATGACCGCGGTCGCCAGCTCCCGGCCCTGGTCGGAGAGCTGCAGGTGCCGGTCGCCCTGCACGGTGAGCAGGCCGTCGCGCTCCATCCGGGCCACGGTCTGGCTCACCGTGGGACCGCTCTGGTGCAGGCGCTCAGCGATCCGCGCCCGCAGGGGGACGATGCCCTCCTCCTCCAGCTCGAAGATCGTCCGGAGGTACATCTCCGTGGTGTCGATGAGGTCGTTCACGTCCACTCCTCCGT
>JAOPVN010000070.1 GCA_025966175.1 Modestobacter sp.
GGTTCTTGATTGGTCTCCTCACTGCGAGCACGCTGGGACACCGGTGTGCGCCAGGCAAGGAGGCGGTGGAACTGCCGCCGGGGCGGAGGGCCCTGATGGCTGCCCGACTGAGCGACCGGATCGCCGGTGAGCAGGCCGCGCTGCGGCGGGTGGCAACCCAGGTTGCCGGCGGGGCGCCGCCGTCGGCGTGTTCGCCGCGGTCGCCGAGGAGGTCGGGCGGGTGCTGGCCGCCGACGTCACGATCCTGAGCCGGTACGACCCGGACGGCGCGGCCACGGTCGTCGGGACGTGGAGCAGCACCGGCGCCACCACGTCGACTCCCGTCGACAGCCGGATCGAGCTCGGCGGCCGGAACGTGCACACGCTGGTGTGCGAGACCCGCCGGCCGGCGCGCGTGGACCGCGAAGACGCCTCGGGCGCCGCTGCCGACGTCTTCCGTGGGTGGGCCATCCGCTCGTGTGTCGGCGTGCCGATCAGCGTCGAGGGACGGCTGTGGGGCGTCATGGTCGCGGTGTCCACCCGCGAGGACCCGCTGCCTGCGGACACCGAGGGCCGCCTGGCCGGGTTCACCGAGCTGGTCGGCACCGCGATCGCCAACGTGCAGGCGCGGGTGGATCTGCGGGGCTTCGCCAAGGAGCAGGCCGCGTTGCGCCGGGTGGCCACCCTGGTCGCCCGGGCGGCCCCGCCGGAGGAGGTGTTCGCCGCGGTCGCCGAGGAGGTCGGGCGGGTGCTCTCTGCCGGCGTCACCGTCCTGGCCCGGTACGACCCGGACGGCACGGAATCGGTTCTCGGCGCGTGGAGCAGCACCGGCGCCCCGCCCGTTGCCGTCGGCACCCGGGCGCGCGTCGGCGGGCGGAACGTGAGCACGCTGGTGTTCCGGACGGGGCGCCCGGCGCGGATCGACGACTATGCCGACAGCACCGGCGCGATCGGGGACTACTCCCGTGAGGTCGGTATCCGGACGTCGGTCGGCGCGCCGATCAGCGTCGGAGGCCGGCTGTGGGGTGTCGTGATCGTGGCCTCCGCGGTCGAGCAGTCACTGCCGGCGGACACGGAGGCGCGGCTGGCCGGGTTCACCGAGCTGGTCGCGACCGCGCTGGCCAACGCCGAGGTCCAGGCCGCGCTGACCGCGTCGCGGGCACGGATCGTGGCCGCCGCCGACAGCGCCCGCCGCCGCATCGAGCGGGATCTGCACGACGGCGCCCAGCAGCGGCTGGTCTCCTTGGCCCTGCAGCTGCGGGCGGCGCAGGCGGCGATGCCGCCCGGGGCCGGCGCGCTGGCCGCCCAGCTCGACCCGGTCGCCGACGGGCTGACCGGCGTGCTCTCCGAGCTGCGCGAGATCGCCCGCGGCATCCACCCCGCCGCCCTCGCCGAGGGCGGACTGCACCCGGCGCTCAAGTCGCTGGCCCGCCGTTCCGCCGTCCCCGTCCGCCTCCACATGCAGGCGGCAGACGCACGGTTCCCGGAGCCGATCGAGATCGCCGCCTACTACGTGGTCTGCGAGGCGCTGACCAACGCCGCCAAGCACGCCCAGGCCACCGTCATGGACGTCCAGGTGGAGACCGGCGGCGGCGTCCTGCGAGTGCGCGTCCGGGACGACGGCTGCGGCGGCGCCGATCTCACCCGCGGCACCGGCCTGGTCGGCCTGAAGGACCGCGTCGAGGCCCTCGGCGGCCGTCTCTCGGTGCAGAGCTCGCCGGGCACGGGCACCACCGTCGCGATGGAACTGCCCCTCACCGCTCCCAGCGAGCCTGCGTCGGCCGCCGGGAGCCAACGGCCGACCGCATGACAGCAGCGGTGCCCGGTACCCGAGCGGGCGCGCAGAAGCTTCCGGCTGCCGGCGCTCCGGGCAGCCGTGACCGAGTTCGATCAGCTCCGCGCGGCCGGTACGCCGGCGGTGGGGTCCACCGATGCCGACGCCGGCGCCGCAGCGGCCCCCGGCAGCGCCAGGCGCTTCAACAGGAGTGCGTTCATGGCCACCAGGAAGCTCGAGCCGGACATCGACAGCGCCGCGAACTCCGGGCGCAGTACGAGTCCCAGCGCCGGTTCGAACACACCGGCCGCGACGGGCAGGGCGACGGCGTTGTAACCCACGGCCCAGAACAGGTTCTGTCGCATCGTGCGCACCGTCCCGCGGCCGATGTGCAGCGCGGTCGCCACGTCGAGGGGGTCCGAGCGCATCAGGACGACGTCGGCGGTCTCGATGGCGACGTCCGTGCCCGCCCCGATCGCGATGCCCAGGTCTGCCTGCGCCAGCGCCGGTGCGTCGTTCACCCCGTCACCGACCATGGCCACCCGCTTCCCGGCCCGCTGGAGTTCGCCGATCGTGGTGGCCTTGTCCCCCGGCAGGACCTCGGCGATGACGGTGTCGATGCCCAGCTGGTCGGCGACCCGTCGTGCGGTGGCGTCGTTGTCGCCGCTGAGCATCACCACCGCGACCCCTGCGCCGTGCAACGCGGCGACGGCCGCGGCGGACGTCTCCCGCGCCGCGTCGGCCAGTGCGAGGACCCCCGCCAGGCGGCCGTCGACCGCGACGAGAACGGCGGTGCGACCGCTACCGGCGAGTTCGTCCCCTCGGGCACCCAGCGTGCCGAGCTCCACGCCCGCACCGGCCATCAATCGACGGTTGCCGACGATGACGCGACGGCCGCCGACCTCGGCACAGGTGCCCTGGCCGGGGACGCTGCGGAATCCCTCGGCGGCAAGGGCCGGCACGCCGCGGGCGTCGGCACACCGCACGACCGCTCGGGCCAGCGGGTGCTCGGACTCCCGTTCGACCGCGGCGGTCAGAGCCAGGACCTCGTCCTCGTCCATGCCGTCGGCGACGAGGTCGGTGACCTGCGGCTCTCCGGTGGTGAGCGTGCCGGTCTTGTCCATCACGACGGTGTCGACCCGCGCGGAGGCCTCCAGTGCGGTGGCGTTCTTGAACAACACGCCCCGCCCGGCGCCCAGCCCCGTGCCGACCATGATCGCGGTGGGGGTGGCGAGGCCGAGTGCGTCCGGGCAGGTGACGACCACGACGGTGATCGCGAACAGGATCGCGGTGGCGAACGAGGCTCCCGCGAGCATCCACCCAGCGAAGGTGAGCCCGCTACCGATCAGTGCGACGAGGACGAGCCAGAATGCCGCCCGGTCGGCCAGCCGCTGACCGGGCGCCTTGGAGTTCTGCGCTTCCTGCACCAGGGCGACGATCTGTGCCAGCGCGGTGTCGGCGCCGACCTTGGTGGCGCGGACGCGCAGGGTGCCGGTGGTGTTGACCGAGGCTCCGATGACGTCGGAGCCCTCGCCCTTGTGCACCGGGAGGCTCTCGCCGGTGACCATGGACTCGTCGACCTCGGACTCGCCCTCCTCCACCACTGCGTCGACAGGGACCTTCGCGCCGGGACGGACCAGCAGCACGTCATCGACCACCACCTCGGCGTTGGACACCTCGACCTGTGCGCCGCCGCGCAGCACGATCGCCCGCGGCGGCGCCAACTCCAGCAGCGTGCGGATCGCGTCGTTGGCCCCGCCGCGGGCACGCATCTCGAACCAGTGGCCGAGCAGGACGAACGCGGTCAGCACCGTGGTCGCCTCGTAGAAGACCTCGCCGCCGCCGGTGACGGTGACGACCGCGCTGTAGACCCAGCCCGCGCCGACCGCGACTGCCACCAGGACCATCATGTCCAGCGTGCGCGCGCGCAGTGCCCGGTAGGCGCCGTCGAAGAAGATCCAGGCCGAGTAGAAGACCACCGGCAGCGACAGCACCAGCGAGAAGACGTCGTCACGCAGACCGAACGGCGCGGCGACCGTGAAGCCGAGCACGTCCCGGCCGATCGGCGACCAGAGCAGGATCGGGATCGACAGGACGGCGGCGACCAGGAACCGGTTGCGCAGGTCGCGGGCCATGTGGTCCATCGACGTCACACCGGGGTGACCCGAGGATCCCCCCTCGTCACTCCGGCCAGGCATGGGTTCCTCCTGGTCGACGTTGATCGATGCGGGTCGGGGCGCCGACCCGGGCTTCACCGGGACGGCAGCGCGGTCACCGCGCGGCGACGAACGCCCTGTCAGCCCATTGGTGAGCACGGACCCAGCTTGACCCGGACGGGCTGCCGCGCCGTCCCGGCCACCTACAGACCCCCGCCCCCGCTGGCTGGAATCTCGCAGCCCCGGGTACCAGCAGGCGGCCCGTCCACCGCCCGTCGGCCGCCCCGGCCGGGACTCCTGAGCGCGGCGGTATCTGCGCCGGCGCCGGCGCCCAGGCTCTGTCCTCGCACGGCCCGGCTGGCCTGGCGTCCTGCTCTTCCTGCTGGCCTCCCAGCCGATCGGCAGCAACGGACATCCGGTCGGGTCCGGGCCGGCTCACGACAACATGTCGCCTCCACTGCCCGGAGGCGGCCGGTCGTCATGCGCGCACCGCTGCGCCGGCGGCCGTCGTCCTCGTCGGCGCCGGGATCAACGTGGTGACGAGTGCGACGGCGGCGACCGCGGCAACAGCGATGCTGGACGCGATCGCGGCGGTCTGCAGTCCCAGGCGCGTGGCGGCGATGCCCACACCGATCACGGGCACGGAGATGCCGACGTACATGACGATGAAGAAGGTCGACGCAACGCCGGCGCGGCGCTGTGCGGGCGCGTGGCTGGTGACGGCCTCGAGGCCCGCCCGCATGCAGAGGCCCTGACCGAGCCCGGCGATGATCGCCGCGGCGATCACGAGCGCCAGCGACGTCGCTGCCAGCCCCGCGGCGAGCAGGCCCATCCCGACGATCAACGCCACGCAGCCGGCCGCCAGCGCGGTGTGCCCGAACCGCCGGGCGAGGGTTGCCTGCCCGAGGGTCGAGGCGGCGAACACGGTGAACGCCACCGCGCCCGAGAGCGCGTGGCTGGGCTCGTGCAGGAGATCGAGCAGGAAGGACGGCGCCACCGCGGCGAACAGGCCGAGCACGGCGAAGCCGGCAAGACCCGCAGTGGCGGCCCGGATGAACACGGGCCGGACCTCCGGTGGCAGGTCGGGTCGGCTGAGCCGCAGGCGCGGATGGTCGGGCACGTCCACGGTCTCCGGCATCGCCCACACGGCGAGGATCGCCAGCAGGATCAACCCCAGGTCCACCCAGTAGGGCAGGCGCAGCGGCAGGGGCGCGAACTGCGCGAGGCCCCCGGCCACGAGCGGCCCCAGGCCGAGTGCGCCCATGGTGGAGGTCGTGGCCACCAACGTGGCTCGCCGTCCCCGACCCGGCCCGGCCAGGTCCACCAGCGCGGCGGTGGCCGTACCGGTGAACACCCCCGCCGACAGGCCCGACAGCAGCCGGCCGACGATCAGCAGCGTCAGTCCCTGGTCGAGCAGGAAAGCCACCGCCGACGCAGCCGCGCACGCCAGCCCGACGAGCAGCATCCGCCGGCGGCCCAGCTGGTCCGAGGCGCGGCCGAACAGGAGCAGCGCCGCCAGCACCCCCGCGGCGTAGACCGCGAAGATCGCGGTGAGCACCGGCTCCGCGAAGCCCAGTTGCTCCTGGTAGAGCACGTACAGCGGAGTGGGCAGTGTGGTCCCGAACATGGTCACCGCGAACGCCACGGCCACGAGCCAGAACGCCAACGGTCGGGACAGCACCGGGCGTCGGGCCGCGGGAGCCGCCGCCGCGCTGCTGCCCCGCGGGCTCGTCGCCGACTTCGACAGGACCACAACTGCCCCCGTGCGGGATCGGGCCATGAGGCGTCACCAGCCGGCGTCGCCTCCCGACGGCTTCGGCCGGGACCAGCGGAAGTCTCGTCGCGGCGGTCCCCCGCGTCGTCCCGGCCACCGGCAATCCGAGCTACCGGCCAACCCCCCGGGGAGGGGGCACGGTGATCGACCCGGCTGACGACGCCCGCTCGGTTGCTGCTGGCGCGTCGTGGTCGATCAGGGGGTGGTTCCTCCGGCGGATGACCCCGGCCTGCCGAGGGCCGCGAGGGGCACGGCGATCTGCACCGTGGTGCCCGCACCGGGTGGGCTGTGCAGGGTGAGTCTGCCGCCGAGCGCCTCGACCCGGTCGGTGAGTCCGACGAGGCCGGAGCCGCCGCTGAGGTCGGCCCCGCCGCGGCCGTCATCGCGGACGCGAACATGCAGCACACCACCGTCGGCTTCCACCTCGACGTCGACGACGGTGGCGGAGGCGTGCCGGGCGGTGTTGGTCAGCGTCTCGGCGACGGTGTAGTAGGCGGCGAGCTCGATCGGTTCGGGCAGCCGCGCGTCGAGGCGGACGTCGAGGCGGACCGGGACCGCGGAACGGCGGGCCAGTGCCTTCAGCGCCGGGCGCAGGCCGCCCTCGGCCAGGGCCGAGGGGTGCAGGCCGCGAGCGAGCTCGCGCAGCTCCTCGAGCACGCCGGTCAGCTCGGCGGCGACGGCGTCCAGCCGGGCGGTCAGCTCGCCGGCCCCGGCTGGCACCGCCGCCCGCACGGTGCTGCGCAGCCGCAGGGCCAGGGTGACCAGGCGTTGCTGGGCGCCGTCGTGCAGGTCGCGCTCGATGCGACGGCGGGCGGCGTCGGCGGCGGCCACCATCCGCGCACGTGAGGCGGTGAGCGCCGCCTTGATCTCGGCGTCGGCGAGGGCGGTGGCGACCAGCTCGGTGAACCCGGCCAGCCGGGCCTCGGTGTCCGCCGGCGGCGGCTCGTCGTGGGTGGACAGCACGCTCATGACGCCCCACAGACGGCCCTCGACGCCGATCGGCGCCCCGACGGCCGTGCGGATTCCCCATTCGCGGAAGGTGTCGGTGGCCGCGCCCGAGGCCTCGGCACGGGGCATGCGCTCGGGCCGGCGGGTCTGGAACACCAGCGTGTGCACGTTCCGCCCACCGAGCTCGAACCGGCTCCCGACGGAGGTCGGTGGAACGGTGCCGGTGCTGGTCCACGCGCTGACGACCGTTGCCGTGCCGTCCGGGTCGTACCGGCTGATGAGCGCGACATCGGCGGAGAGCACCCGCCCGACCTCCTCGGCGACCGAGGCGAACACCTCCTCTGCCGGGGCCGCCCGGGCCACCAGCGTCGCCACCCGCCGCAGTGCGGCCTGCTCCTCGGCGAATCTCTGCAGCTCGACGCGCGCCTGCGCATTGGCGATCGCCGTCCCGACCAGCTCGGTGAACCCGGCCAGCCGTGCTTCCGTGTCCGGCGACGGCAGCGAGTCCCCGGACGCCACGATCATCACGCCCCACGGCCGCCCTTCGACACTGACCGGGACGCCGACCGATGCCCGGATGCCGGCCTCGCGGGCGAGGCCGGCGCCCGGCCCCGAGACGTCGGCGTAGTCGTCGATCCGCGCCGGCCGGCCCGTCCGCAACACCAGCGTGCTGACCAGCCCCCCACCCAGGCGCACCCGGGTGCCGACCGGAACGGGGACGGCTCCGGTGCTGCTCCACACCCCGACCACGGTCTCGGTGTCGTCCGGGTCGAAGCGGTCCAGGACGATCACGTCGGCGGAGAGCACCCCCCCGACCTCGGCGGTGACCGCCGCGAACACCTCCTCCGCCGGTGCCGCCTGGGCGACCAGGGTGGCGACCCGGCGCAGCGCGGCCTGCTCCTCGGCGAAGCCGCGCAGGTCCATCCGGGCCTGCGCGTTCGCGATCGCCGTCGCGAGCAGCTGGGTGAAGTCGGCCAGCCGGCCCTCGGTGTCCGCAGGCAGCGGCTCCGCGCGGATGGACGCCACGGTCAGCACGCCCCACAGCCGGCCCTCGATGCTGATCGGCGCGCCGACGGCCGAGCGGAACCCCCAGCATCGGCCGGCTTCGGCGGCCGGTCCGGACGCGTCGGCGTAGTCGTCGATCCGTGCCGGCCGGCCCGTCCGGACCACCAGCGACACGACGTTCCGCCCACCGAGGGTCGCCCTGGTGTCGGGCAGGGACAGGGCGGCGCCGGTGCCGCTCCACGCGCCGACGGCCGTCACCGCGCCGTCCGGGTCGTAGCGGCTCACGATCGTCAGGTCGGCACCCAGCAACCGGCCGACCTCTTCCGCGACCACCGCGAACACCGCCTCCGGCGACGCCCCGCCGGCGACGAGCGTCGCCACCCGTCGCAGCGTGGCGTGTTCGTCCGCGATCCGGTCGTTCAGCCGGGTGGCCATCAGGGTCTCCGCCCCGGCGGCAGTTCCACCGCCTCCTCGCCCGGCCCCCAGCGTGCCCCCAGCTCGGGGACCGATCAAGGACCAGGGAGGGGCGTCCCCACGGAGCCGGCTGCGGTCCGGGACGGTTCTTGATTCACCATCCCCGGGCGAGCACGCTGGGCGGACAGCGGGGGCGTCGGACGAGGTGGCGGCGGGGCCACCGCCGGAGCGGAGGTCCTGACGACTGTCGGGCCGGGCGAGCGGATCGCCGAGGAACAGGCGGCGCTGCGACAAGTGGCGACGCTCGTCGCCGGTGGAGCGCCACCGGAAGCGGTGTTCGCCGTGGTCGCGGAAGAGGTCGGGCGGCTGCTGGAGGTCGACTTCACGATCCTGAGCCGGTGCGAGCCGGAAGGCACGCAGGTGTCCGTCGGCGCGTGGAGCAACACCGACGCCGACGTGCCCTTCCCCGTCGGGACCCGGGTGCCCCTCGGCGGGCGGAACGTCGTGTCGCTGGTGGTCCGGACGGGCCGGCCGGGGCGGATCGACGACTACGGCGACGCCTCGGGGGCGGTCGCCGAGGCAGCACGCGGCTGGCGGCTCCGTTCGGCGGTCGGCGTGCCGATCAGCGTCGAGGGCCGGCTGTGGGGGGTCATGGCCGTGGCGTCCGGGCAGGAGCAGCCGATGCCGGCGGACACCGAGGAACGGCTCGCCGCTTTCACCGAGCTGATCGCGACGGCGATCGCCAACGCGCAGGTCCGGATGGACCTGCGCGGCTTCGCCGAGGAGCAGGCCGCGCTGCGCCGGGTGGCCACCCTGGTCGCCCGGGCGGCCCCGCCGGAGGAGGTGTTCGGCGCGGTCACGGACGAGGTCGGCCGCGTCCTCTCCAGTGCGGTCACGCTCATGAGCCGGTACGACCCGGATGGTGCGGCGACGGTCGTCGGCACCTGGACCAGGACCGGCGCGGCGCCCCCCATCGCGATCGGCGGGAGATTCCAGCTCGGCGGACGGGACCTGCACACGCTGGTCCTCCGGACCCGCCGTCCGGCGCGGATCGACGACTACGGCGAAGCCTCGAGGGTGGGCGTCGAGATGGCCCGCAAGGCCGGCGTCCGCGCAGGGGTCGGCGTGCCGATCAGCGTCGCAGGCCGGCTCTGGGGTGTCATCGGCGTCACCTCCGCGCAGGGGCAGCCGCTGCCGGCGGACACGGAGGCGCGGCTGGCGGGGTTCACCGAGCTGGTCGGCACCGCCCTCGCCAACGCGCAGGCCCGCCTGGAGCTGCGCGGCTTCGCCGAGGAACAGGCCGCGCTGCGCCGGGTGGCGACCCTGGTGGCCGGTGGGGCGCCGCCCGAGGCGGTGTTCGCCGCGGTCACCGCCGAGGTCGGGCGGGTGCTCTCCGTCGAGTTCACGGTGCTCAGCCGGTACGGCCGGGACGGTACGGCCACGGTCCTCGGCGCCTGGACCAGGACGGGCGCCGCCTTCCCCGTGCCCATCGGGTTCCAGCTGGAACTCGGCGGTCGGAACGTGCACACCCTGGTGTTCGACAGTCGCCGACCGGCCCGGGTGGATCACTACGGTCAGGACGCCGGCCCGGCGCCGGCGACCGTGCTGACCGCGGGCGTGCGCGCGTCGGTCGGTGCGCCGATCAGCGTCGAGGGGCGCCTGTGGGGCGTCATGAGCGTGGCATCCAGCGACGAGAGACCACTGTCGGCGGACACCGAGGCCCGGCTGGCCGCCTTCACCGAGCTGGTCGCCACCGCGATCGCCAACGCCGAGGCCCAGGCCGCGCTCGCCGCGTCCCGGGCGCGGATCGTGGCCGCCACCGACGCCGCGCGCCGACGGATCGAGAGCGATCTGCACGACGGCGTCCAGCAGCGTCTGGGGTCCCTCGCCCGGCAGGTCCGCGCGGCGCACGCCGTGGTGCCCCCCGCGGCGGAGGAGGTGACCGCGCAGCTGGACGGCGTTGTCGCGGAGATCGGTGACGTACTGGACGAGCTGCGCGAGATCGCCCGTGGCCTCAACCCGCGCGCCCTCGCCGACGGTGGGTTGCGCCCGGCGCTGACGACGCTCGCCCGCCGCTCCGCCGTCCCGGCCCGCCTCGACGTCCGCGTCGACGGGCGGCTACCCGATCAGATCGAGCTCGCCGCCTACTACGTCGTCGCCGAGGCACTCACCAACGCCGCCAAGCACGCCGGCGCCTCCGAAGCCGATGTCGAGGTGGCGAGCGGTGAAGGCCTGCTGCGGGTCCGCGTCCGCGACGACGGGCGCGGCGGTGCCGACCTCACCCACGGCTCCGGACTGGTCGGGCTCACGGACCGCGTCGAGGCGCTCGGCGGCAGACTCACCCTGCACAGCCCGCCTGGTGCGGGCACCGCCGTGCAGGTCCTGCTCCCGCTCACCGCGCCCAGCGGGGAGCCGGCCGCCGCTCCGCCGATGCGTGCCACGCCCGGGCCTCAGGCGGGCGAACCCGCTGCATCAGCTCCTCCGGAGGACCGACCGACGCCCTGACGGCATCCCCACCACCGGCAGCAGCCACAGGGTGGTGCCGAGGACCACGGCGACCGCGCCCACGACGAAGGTCAGGGCTGAGCCACCCGCCAGGCGGGTCGCAGCGCCCATCGCATGGTTCGCACCCGGAGCACGAGGCCGATCCCGCCGATGCCGCGTGGGCCGGCGTCCTGCCGCCGGCTGGTGCCGGTCTGGTGACGGGCCCTGCGGTCACCGCCAGGGGCCGGCTGGGCGCGGAGGCGGCGTCCTGTCGTGGCCGGCCGGCGGAGGGGGTCGCCAACCGCTCGGCCCGTCGGTGTGCGGGAAGACGGGCGTCATCGCGGGCCGCGCCGGCGTCGGCTGCCCGACCAGCGGCCTGTCGGTCGTCCGGGACCATCCCGGCCCGCCCCGGGGACGGTCCGCCGTCACCAGCCGGTGCGTGGTCCACAGCAGCAGCCCGAGGCTCACCACCGCCAGGCCGGCGTGGGCCCACGGGCTGACCGTGCTGTCCCAGGCGGCGTGCAGAGCGGCGACGAGCAGGTACACGACGAGGAAGCGCACCACCGCCCGGGCCCGCCAGTGTGCGGTGGCCGCCCGCCAGAGCGCGGCCGCGGCGAGGCCGGTCCATGCCATGTGCGCGGCCGGGCTGAGCAGACCCCGGTCGAGCAGCAGGTCGTTGACGACGGAGAGATTCCCACCGGAACCCACCAGGGCCACCAGCGCATAGCCCATGGTCTCCAGGACGGCGAAACCCGCGCCACACGCGACCCCCAGCAGCAGCCCGTCGGCGGGCCGCCGGGTGCGCCGGAGGAGCAGGAGGACAGCAGCCGGCACCAGCAGCTTCGCGAACTCCTCGACGAGCCCGACGACGGGCGCGGGGACGTCGCCGAGGCTGCGCGCCGTCTGGTACTCCAACGCGCCGGCGACGAGCACTCCGACCACCCCGCCGAGCAGGGCGGTGAGGCCGACGGCCCAACCGCCGACGCCGAAGAACAGGTTGCGGCCGGAGATGAAGGCGACGAAGGCGACGGGGACCACGGCGGCACCCAGGAGGATGAGCGTCGGCACGAAGAGGGGGTCGCCGGTGTCCTCCAGGGTCAGCCGGACCAGCTCGTACAGCACGGCTCCCACGGCGAGGACGGGCAGCCACGACCACCGCCGGAGCAGGACCATCCACCGGCTGGTGGGGCGGACGACGGTCGCCGCGGTCACCGCTGTCCCCCCGCGGGCATCGTCACGGGCATCGTCGCGGGCACGTCGTCGAGGGTGACGCGCCCGGCGCTGGTGAACTCGAAGGTGACCGGCACGATCGCCTGCGGGCTCAGCGCCCGGGTGAGGCCGGAGAGCCGGATGAGCACCGGCCCGGTGGTCGCGTCCACCTGCCCCTCGGCGGGTACCTCGATGCCGCCGGTCACGACCGTGCCGTCGGGATCGAGCAACTCGACCGAGGTGGCCGCCGGCGTGGTGACGGCCACGAGCCGATCGAACTGCGGGGACTGGTCGGTGAATGCGGCGCGCAGCGCGATCGAGCCACCGGCCGGCACCGTGTCGGCGGTCTCGAGGAAGACGTCGTTCAGGACCATCAAGCCGACGGCCCCGTCGACGCCCGCGGTCAGCGAGGTCTCGCGTGCGGTCGCCGCCTGCTGTCCGACGTCGCAGCCGGCCAGCGTCCCGCAGAGCAGACCGCCGGCGAGGAGCACGAGGCCGGGCCGCCACCTGCGCTGGGTGAACGAGGGGCGGTGTGCGGCGCCGCGCCGCACGTGCCGCTCGGTGGTGGAGACGGACATGGGAACTCCCTGGGGTCGGGTTCTGGCTGGAGCCGGTGGCCGCGCCGGTGAGCACTCGTCGCGCAGCCGGGAGACAGGTGCGGCCGGCGCTGGTCGGTCACTCTCCGTCGACCAGTCGGGGCCGGTCACCAGTGCCGTGCGGGTGGAGGAGGAGGTCGTAGACCACCGAGCCGTCGACCGTCTCCTCCTCGAGCAGGTGCCTGGTCAGGCTGTCGAGCGCGGTCCGATGAAGGGTCAGCAGCTCGGTGGCGCGGGCCTCGGCGTCCCGGAGCAGCCGCCCGACCTCGTCGTCCACCTGTCGCTGGGTGGCTTCCGCGTACGGCCGGTCGAGCCCCGTCGTGTCCAGCTGGGTCGCCGCCGGGAGCGGGTAGGCGACAGGGCCGAGCTCGGTGGAGAAGCCGTACTCGCGGACCATGCGGACGGCGAGCTGCGTGGCGCCCGCCAGGTCGTCCGCGGCGCCGGTGGATGCCTCGCCGGACACGAGCAGCTCCGCCGCCCGCCCGGCCACCCGGATGGCCAGCGAGTCCAGGAGGTAGCTCTCCGAGTACAGCCGCCGGTCGTCCTCCGGCAGCTGATGTGTCGCGCCGAGCGCCATGCCGGCCGGCAGGATGGTGATCTTGGCGACCGGGTCCCCGGTCGGGGACAGGGCCGCGACCAGGGCGTGACCGCCCTCGTGCACCGCGACGGTGGTCCGCTCCTGCGGCAGCAGGGCGTTGGAGTCCTCTCGCCGGCCGAGGATCAGCCGGTCGCGTGCCTCGTCGAAGTCGACCCGCCGCACGTCCACGCGATCGGCGCGGGCCGCGCGCAGGGCGGCCTCGTTCACCAGGTTGGCCAGGTCCGCACCACTGAACCCGGCCGTGCCCCGCGCCACGATGCCCAGGTCGACGTCGGCGGCCAGCTGCTTGCCCTGCACGTGCACGGCCAGGATCCGCTGCCGGTCGCGCAGATTGGGCAGGGGCACGGTGACCTGCCGGTCGAACCGGCCCGGCCGCAGCAGCGCCTGGTCCAGCACCTCGGGGCGGTTGGTGGCGGCGATGACGACGATCGAGCCGTTGCCGGTGAAGCCGTCCATCTCGGAGAGCAGCTGGTTGAGCGTCTGCTCGCGTTCGTCGTTCGTGCCGCCGGCCCCGGTAACCGCCCGGCGGGCGCCGATGGCGTCGATCTCGTCGATGAACACGATGGCCGGAGCGCTGCGGCGAGCCTCGGAGAACAGGTCGCGCACCCGGGAGGCACCCAGCCCGACGAAGACCTCGACGAAGCTGCTGCCCGTGACGGCGAAGAACGGCACACTCGCCTCACCGGCCACCGCCCGGGCCAGCAACGTCTTGCCGGTGCCGGGCGGGCCCACCAGTAACAGCCCCCGGGGACCCTGCGCGCCGGCGCGGCGGTACCGCTCGGGGTGCTGCAGGTAGTCGACGACCTCGCGCACCTCCTGCTTGGCGCCCTCGTAGCCGGCCACGTCCTCGAAGCGCGTCGTCGGCCGCTCCGCGTCGGTGACCCGCGCCTTGGTGCGCATCAGCCCACCCAGTCCCCCGCCGCCGCCGAGCGTCCGCTGAGCTCGCCTGCCCAGCCACCAGAAGGCACCGACCAGCAGGAGCGTCGGCAACAGCGCCAGCGCGACCTGGACGATCGTGTCGTTCTGCTGGTACGCGCTGACGTGCACCCCGGCGGCCTCCAGCCTGGTGGCCAGGTCGTCCGTGCTGAGGGCCCAGGGTGGCGCCTGGCTGGTGAACTCCCGGCCGCCGGTGAGCGTGCCGCTCAGCGCCCCGGTACCGCTCACCGCGACGCTGGCCACGCCGTGATTCGACACGTCGGTGAGGAACGTGCTGTACGCCAGCGACGTCGCGCTGGACGAGCTCACCAGACCCGGTCCGAAGAACAGGGCGGCGTAGACGACGACCGCCACCAGCGCCAGCCACGGCCGATTCCGGCGGGTCGGCGCGGGCGATGGCCGGGCCGGGTGCGGCTCGTCCTCGACCGAGGGGGCGGGGCGGCGCGCGGTGCCAACCGCGCCGTGCCGGACGGGCAGACGGGGCTGACGGGGGCGCATGGGTTTCCTCCGCTGGGTGGTGGGCAACCGCGGACGGGCGTGGGAGTGGGCATCGAGCCCGGCGTGGGCCCGTGCACCGTCAGCTTCGCCGCGCGGCGCCGGCCGGCCATCGCGGCCAGCGCCCGTCCCGGGGGTGAGCTGGCAGGAATGCGCATCCGCCCGCTGGCTGCAAGGTGGAAGCCGCGAGACGCCGAGGAGTCCTTCGTGCCGATGCCCGCGGCGAAGCCCAGCGTGACCAGGGCGACGGCCAGCGCGGCGACGGCGAGAGACATCGGGCAGCGCGGCCGCGGTCGTGCCGGGACGGGTGGCCCGCACGGACTCAGACATGTCCGGCGGTCTCGGCCGGAGGCCTCGGGGAGGAGTCCACTCCGACGTCGTGGGACGCGGCGATGGCCGCGGCCCCGCCCACGACCACGACAGGGACCCCGTTCGGTGCCGGGTCGACGGCTCCACGGGCGCTGCCCGGTGCGGTCGCACGGTGCAGTCCCAGGCGGTCGAGCAGGTTGCTGCCCCAGCCACCGATCATCCGGGCTCCCGCGACGAGGACGGCCTGCCGACGGCGGCGGCGGACCAGCAGATGTCCGGCGAGGCTCAGCGGCCCGACGCCCAGGAGATCGAGGACCGCGCCGGTCACCAGCCCGGAGAACCACCCGCTCACCGGCCGCCCGATGGGCCAGGTGCTGCCGGCGTCGATGATCGCGCCGGAGTCGTTCCGCCACGCCCACCACGGGGTCGTCCGGTCCACCACCACCACCACCA
>JAOPVN010000075.1 GCA_025966175.1 Modestobacter sp.
AGTACCGCCGCGAGACCAACACGATGCCCAACTGGGCGGGGTCGTGCTGGTACTACCTGCGCTACCTGGACCCGGCCGACGACGAGCGCTTCGTCGACCCGGAGCTGGAGCGGTACTGGATGGGCCCGCGGCAGCCCGGCGACGTCGGCGGTGTGGACCTGTACGTCGGCGGCGTCGAGCACGCGGTGCTGCACCTGCTGTACGCCCGGTTCTGGCACAAGGTGCTGTTCGACCTGGGGTACGTCTCCAGCGAGGAGCCGTTCCGCCGGCTGGTGAACCAGGGCTACATCTCGGCCTTCGCGTACACCGACGAGCGGGGCTTCTACGTGCCCGCCGCCGAGGTCGTGGAGAAGGACGGCCAGTTCCGCTACGAGGGCAAGCCGGTCAACCGTGAGTACGGGAAGATCGGCAAGAGCCTGAAGAACATGGTCACGCCGGACGAGATGATCGAGGCGTTCGGCGCGGACACCTTCCGGGTCTACGAGATGTCGACCGGGCCGCTGGAGCAGTCCCGGCCGTGGGAGACCAAGGCCGTCGTCGGCTCGCAGCGGCTGCTGCAGCGGATCTGGCGGGTCGTGGTCGACGAGGAGACCGGCGCGGCGCGGGCCGCCGACGTCGAGCCCGACGACGAGACCTCGCGGGCGCTGCACCGGGCCGTCGAGGCGGTCCGCGACGGCATGACCACGCTGCGGTTCAACATCGCCATCGCCCGGATCACCGAGCTGACCAACCACCTGACCTCGGCCTACCCGCCGGGGACGGCGGTGCCCCGCTCGGTGGCCGAGGGGCTGGTCCTGCTGGTGGCGCCGCTGGCCCCGCACGTCGGCGAGGAGCTGTGGGCCCGGCTGGGCCACCAGGAGTCCGTCGCCTGGGCGTCCTTCCCGGTCGCGGACCCGCAGTGGCTGGTCGACGAGACCGTGCAGGTCGCCGTCCAGGTCAACGGCAAGGTGCGGGCCCAGGTGGCGGTGCCCGCCGGCGCGGAGGCCGCGCTGCTGGAGGCGGCGGCACGGGCCGACGAGCGGATCGCGGCCTACCTGGACGGCGCCACCGTGCGCCGAGTGGTCGCGGTGCCGGGCCGGCTGGTCAACTTCGTCCTGGGCTAGGGCCCGCGCGGCCCCCTCCTCGGCCTCCCCGAGCGTGCCAGGGGAGCCAGGAGGGGGGTCCTTCCTCAGGCAGGGACGGCGGTCAGAACCTCGCGCATCGCCTGCTCGACGGCGTCGATGACCTCGCTGATCGGCACGTCGCCGCCCAGTTCGGCGCTGAGCGAGGTGGCGCCGGCGTCCGGGATCCCACACGGCACCATGTTGCTGAAGGCCGCCATGTCGGGGTCGCAGTTGAGCGCGAAGCCGTGCATCGTGACCCCGCGAGCGACCCGGACCCCGATCGCGGCGACCTTGCGGTCGGGGCGATGGCCCTGCCCCGGAGCGTCGGCCCGGACCCAGACGCCGCTGTGCCCCTCGACCTGCCCGGTGGCCACGCCGACGCCGGCGCAGACCGTGATGAGCGCCTGTTCCATCCGCCGGACGTGCGCGACGACGTCGACCGGGTCGGGCAGCGCCACGATCGGGTAGCCGACCAGCTGCCCCGGGCCGTGCCAGGTGATCTTGCCGCCGCGGTCGACGTCGATGACCGGGGTGCCGTCGAAGGGCCGCTCGTGCGGCTCGGTGCGCTTGCCGGCGGTGTACACCGGCGGGTGCTCGAGGAGCAGCAGCGTGTCGGGACCGGTGCCCGCGACACGTTCCTCGTGCAGCTTCCGCTGCCACGCCCACGCGTCCTCGTAGGGGACCGTGCCCGCCCGGATCACTCGCAGCTCGCTCACGCTGCCGAGCCTATGTGAAAGGACCCCGTCCCCCCCACCCCTCGCGGGCTCGGGGCGGGCCCCTGGACGGGGCCGCTCAACGCAGCCGCCGGGGTTCGATCCGGGTCTCCACCGCGGTGCCGTCGTCCCCGCGATCGACCCGGTAGGCGGCCTTGCCGGGCCGGTCCGCGACGGCCTCGACCAGCTCGGTGCCTCGGTAGACCAGCCCCACCCCGTCGTCGGTGGCGTGCCCGGGCGGGAGCGTGCCGTCGGCGACGAGCCGGTGGTACAGCGGGCGGCGCTGAGGCTCGGAGTCGTAGTGCACCCCGTTGCTGAACGGCAGCAGCCCCAGCCCGTTCGTCACCGGCCGCAGGTCGGGCCCGAAGGAGTCGGTGGTACCGCCGACGTGCCAGCACAGCGATCCGGCCGAGACCCCGCCGAGGACCACCCCGGCCTGCCACGCCTCCCGGAATACCTCGTCCAGCCCGTGCACCCGCCACACCGCCAGCAGGTTGGCGACGCTGCCGCCCCCGACCCAGACGACGTCCTGGGCGAGCAGATGGGCCCGGACGTCGGTGACCGTCGGCATCGGGAACAGGCTCAGGTGGGAGGCGGCGACGTCCCGGTCGGCGAAGGCCCCGTAGAAGCCGGCGACCCGGGCCGGATCGTCGCCGGTGGCTGTGCCGAGGTAGCAGATGCGGGGCCGTCGTGGGCCGCCGGCGAGCTGGAACGCCAGGTCGAACACCGGGCCGGGGGCCCAGTCGTAGGGCCCGCGTCCGCGGGAGTCGAAGCCCACGCTGGTGGCCAGCACGGTCGGCGCGGTCGCGGGCATCGGGCAGGGACCTCCGGCGGAGTGGTCCGGCGAACGCGGATCGTCGCCGTGGAGTCCCTCGAACCTAGGTGGTGGTGCCCGGGACGGGACGACGGCGAGCGCGGTTGTGGACAGCACCGGGGCCTGTGGACAACGTCAGCGCCGGGTCCGCCGGCCGCCCTACGGTCCCGACATGCCTGTCCCGTCCGCTCCCTCCGCAGCTCCCGTCGTGCCCGGGTACGTGCTCGAGGAGCTGCTCGGCCGGGGTGGCTCCGGGCAGGTCTGGCGGGCCCGGCCCCGCGGGGGTGGCACCCCGGTCGCGGTGAAGGTCCTCGTCCGCGGTGACCCGGAGCGCCAGGAGCGGGAGGCGGCGCTGCTGGGCGAGCTGGACCACCCGCACCTGGTCCGGCTGCACGAGGTGGTGCGGCACGAGGTGCGCGGTGGCCCCGCCGAGGTCGCGCTCGTACTGGACCTGCTCGCCGGCGGCAGCCTGGCCGCGTTGCTGGCCCGGCGCGGGCGGCTGCGCCCTGGCGAGGTGGTCACCACCGTCGCACCGGTGGCCGCCGCGCTCGCCCACGCGCACGACCGCGGAGTCGTGCACGGCGACCTCTCGCCGGGCAACGTCGTGTTCACCGCGGAGGGGCGACCGGTGCTCACCGATCTCGGCACCGCCCGGCTGGTAGGTGACACGGCCCGCGCGGAAGTGACGCCGGCCTACGTCGACCCCGTGGTGGCCCGGGGCGGGGCCCCGGGGCCCGCCTCCGACGTCTTCGGGGTCGCGGCCGCGGCCTTCCACGCCCTCACCGGGATCGCACCCTGGAACGCCGCGGACCCCCGGGGCACGCTGACCGTCGCGGCCGCGGGCGAGCTCCCCGACCTCGCGCTCCTGGCGCCCGAGGCTCCCGAGGAGCTGGTCCGGGTGGTCCGGCGGGGACTGTCCCCGGAGCCCCACCAACGCGGCTCGGCCGCGGCCTTCGCGCTGGACCTGCGGCACGCCTGCCGTCCGGAACCCGTCCGGTTGCCGGTGGCGGGTGTGCCCGATGCGGAGCTCGGCCGTACCGGGCTGGGTGCCCTCACCGAGCTGACCCACCAGGTCCCTGGGCGCCGGCCGCGAGCGGCGCACGCCGCCCCGGTGCACGCGGGACGGTGGGCGCGACTGCGGGCCGGTGTTGCCGCCTGCGCCGGGCTGGACGGCGGCCCGGGGCTGGGGGGACTCCTCGGCGGGGCGCTGCGGCGACTGGTCGTCGTCGGCGCGGTGGTGCTGGCCGTCGCCGCGGGCCTGGCCGGTGCCGCATGGGCGGGTGCCAGCTGGGGCGGGCGGCAGGGTGAACCACTGCCCGCGGCCGAGACCGCCCTGGCGACGGGGAACGCGGCCGGTACCGGTGCGCCGGCGGAGCAGAGCGCGGGCGCACCGACGGCCGGCCCGGCCGAGGGGGCCGGACCGCCCTCGGACGCAGGTGCCGGCGTCTCGGTGGCCGACCGGACCACAGCACCGGACGACGACCCCGGGTGGACCGCGCTGCTCACCGAGCTCTACGCCCGTCGTGCCGCCGCCTTCACCGCCGCCGAGCCCGCGGTGCTCCCCGGTGCCTACCTGCCGGGCAGCGCGCTGCTGGAGCGGGACACCGCCCAGGTTTCGCGGCTGGTCGCGGCAGGGCAGACGTTGGAGGGCTTCGAGCCGCAGGTCCGCCGGCTGCTGTCGGTCACCCCGGACGGGGAGGACCGGGTCGTGCTCCGGCTGATCGACGAGCTGCCGGGCTACCGCGTGGTACCGGTCGCCGGGCCCGGGGCGGCGTCGGCGCAGGAGGTCGCGGGCCGGGGAGAGGCCGAGGTGCGCATCGTGGTGGAGCGAACGGCCGTCGGCTGGCGGATCAGCGACGCCCAGGTCGTGCGGTGACGATCAGGGGCGGGCAAGGGCGGCCTGCAGCGCCGAGGGCAGATCGGGGTGGCGGTAGGAGAACCCGGCGGCCAGCAGCGCCGCCGGCACGACGCGCTGTCCGGCGAGGACCCCCACCCGCGCGAACTCGCCCAGAGCCAGCTGCAGCGCCGGGCCGGGCACGGTGAGGAACGCGCGGCGGTGCACGGCCGTGGCCAGGGCCTCGGTGAACGCGGCATTGGTCACCGGCTCCGGCGCGGTGAGGTTCACCGGACCGGACACCGGCGCGGTCAGCAGGAAGCGGATCGCGTCGACCTCGTCGCGCAGGCTGATCCACGGGAAGTACTGCCGGCCGGAACCGAGCTTCCCGCCCAGCCCGAGCCGGAACAGCGGGAGCAGCCGGGCGAGCAGGCCACCGCGGCCGAGCACGAGTCCGGTCCGCAGGGTCACCACCCGCGCGCCGGCGGTCGCAGCCGCCGCGGTGGCGGCCTCCCACTCGACGCAGACCCGGGCCAGGAAGTCCGTGCCGGGCGGAGCGCTCTCGTCGACGACCCGGTCACCCGTGTCGCCGTACCAGCCGACCGCCGAGGCGGACAGCAGCACCCGTTCCCGGCCCGGGTGGCTGGCCGCGGCGTCGGCGAGGGCCTGGCTGATCGTGGCGGTGCTGTCCACCCGGCTGCGGAGCACCTCCTGCTTGCGCTTGTCGGTCCAGCGCTTGTCCCCCACGCCGACACCGGCGAGGTTGACCACCGCGTCGACGTCGTCGAGGAGCCCCGGGGGGATCCGGTGGTGGGCCGGTTCCCAGCGGTGCTCGTCCGCGGTCCGCGGTGTCCGGCGGACCAGCCGCAGCACCTCCTGCCCGTCGGCGCGCAGCGAGCGCACGAGCTCGGATCCGATCAGGCCGGAGGATCCGGTGACGGCGACCTTCATCGTGTGCTCCCTGAGTCGGGGCGCGGGTGCGGGAGGCGCACCGACGGGGTGCGCAGACAGCGAGGGGCCCCGGCCGAAGCCGGGGCCCCTCGCCGGCGGGTCAGGACAGGCCGAGCTCGCCCTGGAACTGGCCGGCCTCGAGCCGCTCCCGCACGGTGGTGAGGAAGCGGGCGGCGTCGGCACCGTCGACGATGCGGTGGTCGTAGGTCAGGGCCAGGTAGACCATCGACCGGACGGCGATGACCTCACCCAGCTCCGGGTCCTGGACGACGACCGGGCGCTTGACGACCGAGCCGACCCCGAGGATCGCCACCTGCGGCTGGTTGATGATCGGGGTGTCGAACAGGGCACCCCGGCTGCCGGTGTTGGTCAGCGTGAACGTGCCGCCGCCGAGCTCGTCGGGCGTGACCTTGTTGGAGCGGGTCCGCTCGGCCAGGTCAGCGATCTTCCGGGCGATCCCGGCCAGGCTCAGGTCGCCCGCGCCCTGGATGACCGGGACCAGCAGCCCGCGCTCGGTGTCCACCGCGATGCCCAGGTTCTCGGCGTCGTGGTAGGTGACCGTGCCGGCCTCCATGTCCACCGAGGAGTTCACGGACGGATGAGCCTTGAGCGCCTCGACGGCCGCCTTGGCGAAGAACGGCAGGAACGAGAGCTTGACGCCCTCGCGGGCGGCGAAGTCGTTCTTCACCTGGTTGCGCAGGTTCGCGATCCGGGTGACGTCGGCCTCGACCACGGTGGTCAGCTGGGCGCTGATCTCCAGCGACTCGACCATCCGCTTGGCGATGACCGTCCGGAGCCGGGACATCTTCTCGGTCCGGCCGCGCAGCGCGGAGTCCGGCGTGGCAGCCGGAGACGGCGTGCGGGACGACGCGGGCGCCGACGGCGCAGCCGCCGCGGGCTGCTTGGACTTCTCGGCGGCGGCCAGCACGTCCTGCTTGCGGATCCGCCCGCCGACACCGGTGCCCTCGACCTTGTTCAGGTCGACGCCCTGCTCGGCGGCGAGCCGCCGGACGAGCGGGGTGACGTACGCGCCCGCGCCGTCGCCGGCCGGAGCCGAGGCGGCGGGAGCGC
>JAOPVN010000081.1 GCA_025966175.1 Modestobacter sp.
CCGGCGACTGACGATGCCGACGGGCTGGTCACCGTCCACGACCGGCACACAGCGCAGTGCCGCGTTCAGGAACAGCCGGGCGACGTCCGCCACGTCAGCGGTCGCGGGGACGGTCCGTGCGGGGGACGTCATCACCCCCGCACCAGCAGCGCTGGTGGCTCCTCCGCCACCGGCCCACGGAGCAGGTACAGACGAAGGTCCTGCGGCAATCGGTCGCGCAGCACGTCGGCCTCCACGACTATCCCGATCACAACGCCTCCGTCCTCCACCACCGGCAAGGCGGCGAAGCCGTGCTCGGCCATGACCGCGGCGGCGTACTTCGCCGACGTGCCCGACCCCACGGTGACCACGTCGTGGGTCATCAGGTTCCCGGCCTGCACGGCTGCCCCCTCGCACTCGATGTCCCAACCGACGCTAGGAGTGGCCGGGCGCATCCCCCAGGGACCTGCGTGGGCATCGGCAGGGCCTTCGGTCCCTGCTCGAGCGCCTGCTCCGCGGTCATCGTGAGGAGGAGCTCCCGTCAGCCGTGCGGGTCCGACCGAGGAGGCCCCATGTCCGACCCGACCGACACCGCACGCTCCGCAACGCCGGACGCGGCGCGTTGGCCGCCACGCGTGGTGGTCGGCGTGGACGGCTCGCCGGGTTCCCGGGCGGCGCTGGTCTACGCCTTCATCGCCGCCGCACGACGGGGCGTCGATCTGGAGGTCGTCTCCACGTACTCGATGCAGACCGTGTGGATCGGCGGCTACCCGCTCGGCGTGCCGGCCGTGGCGACCATCCGCCAGGAGGCAGAAGCCCGAGTCTCCGCGCTGGTGGACGAGGTGCGCGCCGATGAGGCAGTGCGGGCTGTGCCGGGAACCGCCGACGTCGCGACGGTCGTGGTCGTCTCCGTGGGACCGGCCGCGCACGTCCTCGTCGAGGCTTCCGCTGCCGCGGACCTCGTCGTGGTGGGCAGCCGCGGGCGGGGTGCGGTGCGCAGTGCGATCCTGGGCTCCGTTGCGTTGCACTGTGTGTCGCACGCCCGGTGCCCGGTGCTCGTGGTGCATCCCGTCGCCGCCGGCCACGCTCGCGACCGCACGGTGATCGTCGGCATCGACGGTTCGGATGCCTCTCGCGCGGCACTCCGCGCCGGCGTCGTGGAGGCGGCGCGGCTGGGCACCGATGTGGCGGCGGTGACCACCTACGAGATGGACGACGCCTGGATGGACCTGTCGACGGTCATGGTGCCCACCGCGGATGAGGTGCGGGGGGAACTGACGCGGGGTGCGGAGTCGATGCTCAAGGAGGTGCTGGCGGACTTCCGGGCCGATTCCGGTGGTCCGGTGCCGGACGCCCGCGTGGTCGTTGCGGAGGGACCGGCTGCCGACATCCTCATCCACTGGGCAGCTGACGCCGCGCTGCTCGTCGTCGGCAGCCGCGGTCACGGTGAGTTCCGTGGGCCGCTCGTGGGTTCGGTGGCGCTGGCCTGTGCCATGCATGCTCCGGGGCCGGTCCTGGTCGTCCACCCACAGCCGGACCAGGCGCCTGTCCGTGCAGCGCAGCCTGCCGCAGCAGGCGCCTGACCCGGCAGCGGACGACCCGAGCTGAGGCGCGCCGCAGCCGGCGGCGTCAGCGCCGTTCCGCCCACTGCGGTTCCACCGAGCGCCATTCGCGCTCCCACTGCCGCGCGCGGTGGCCCTCGAGTGCACGGCGGACACCGACGTGACCTGCGGCGGTCAGGCCCGCGATACCGAGGAAGGTGAATACGCCGGCGAGCAGGCCTCCGGTCACCACATCGACGGTTTCTAGGGGTCGTTCGGTCTGGTCGCCAGCCTCGTCCACCCAGATGGTGACGTGGTCACCGGAAGCCGCGCCGTGCGGCGCTCGGACCATGCCCTCGTGTGCGGTGCCGTCGGGTGCCCGCCAGGTTCCGGGGGTGGCGACCGTCAGGGCAAGGATCAAGACCAGGACAGACAACACCCTGGAGGCGACCTCCACACGGTCCGAGCCGCGCGTGAGGGGACCCGAGCCGACGCCGAGGCGACGGAGCGTCCGGCGCACCGGACTGGTCTGCTCAGGCATGTCTGGCTCCGTTCCGACGGCGGACGTCCGGTGCGCAGCACGCTGCTCGCCGGCAGCCCCCCGGGGATGGGGCGAAGGTCCCTGCCCGGCACGGAGAAGGTCTCCCGGGACATCGGGACAGGGGCGACCCGTCGAGCTGCCGACCTGTGGCCCTTGCCGGCACCGACCAAGGTCCGTGGTCCACGAATGCGGGCGGCGAAAGGCTCGCTGGTGTCCCGTTGGCGACTCTCGCGACCGCGAACAGCGCACGGGCCGAGCGAGGAGTTCCGGTGACCGAAGAGCACGCGCCCTACCCCGTGCGCGTCGACGCGGCGCTCGACGCGCCGGTGTCCCGCTGGCTGTGGCTGGTGAAGTGGCTGTTGCTGATCCCGCACGCGATCGTCCTGTTCTTCCTGTGGATCGCCTTCATCGTCGTGTCGGTGGTCGCGTTCTTCGCGATCCTGGTCACCGGGCGCTACCCGCGGGCGCTGTTCGACTTCAACCTCGGCGTGCTGCGGTGGACCTGGCGGGTGCAGTACTACTCGTACTCGGCGCTGGGTACCGACCGCTATCCGCCGTTCACGCTGGCCGAGGTGCCCGACTACCCGGCGCACCTGCACGTCGAGTACCCGGAGCGGCTCTCCCGCGGGCTGGTCCTCGTCAAGTGGTGGCTGCTGGGGATACCGCACTACCTCGTCGTGGCGGTGTTCGCCGGCGGCGGGCTGTGGCTCAGCTCGGCGTCCAGCCGGGACAACAACGACGGCTGGGCCTTCGGCGGACTCATCGGGCTCCTGGTGTTCGTTGCGGGCATCGTCCTGCTGTTCACCGGGCGTTATCCGCGGCCGATCTACGACTTCGTGCTCGGGATGGACCGCTGGGTGCTGCGGGTGGCGGCCTACGCCGCGCTGATGACCGACCAGTACCCGCCCTTCCGGCTGGACATGGGCGGCACCGACCCGGGATCCCGACCTGTTCCTCCGCTGCCCGGGCCGATCGGGAGCGGCCAGTTCATGGCCGGGTCCACGGCACCCTACGGTCCGGTGGCACCCTCCGGTCCCGTTGCATCTGGCCCCGTTGCATCCGGCACCGTCGCGTCGGGGCCGCACAGCCGATGGACCGGCGGACGAATCGTCGCCCTCGTCGTCGGCGCGCTGTTCACCCTGGTGTCGACGGGGCTGCTGATCGGCGGCGGTGCCCTGCTGTGGGCCGATCGCACCCAGCGGGACGACGGCTGGCTGAGCACCCCGCAGGCCCAGGCCTCCACGGACTACTACGCCCTGGTGAGCGATGACATCACCTTGCACGCCACAGGTGCCGACTGGGTCGTCGACGACGTGCTGGGCCGCGTCCGGCTCCAGGTCACGCCGCAGAACGGCACCGACGTCTTCGTCGGCGTGGCCCCCAGCTCCGCCGCCGCCGGCTACCTCCGCGGCGTCGGGCGCACCCGGGTCGAGCTCGGCGACAACCAGAACGGCTGGAGCTGGAACAGCAACGGCATGGGGAGCGGCTACCGGATGGGCGCCGGCATGATGAGCCAGCTGCCCGGCGGACCGCCGGCGACGGCGCCTGGCGACGCCGGCATCTGGACGGCGTCGACCGGGGGCACCGGCACGCAGACCCTGGAGTGGACCCCCTCGAACGGCGACTGGACCGTCGTCGTCATGCCTGTCGATGGGAGCGCCGGGCTCGACGTCGGCCTGACCGTAGCCGTCACCGCACCCGCCCTCCCATGGCTGGCCGGTGGCCTGCTGGTCGCAGGAGCGGTGCTGCTTGGCACCGGCGTCCTGCTGATCGTGCTGGCCGTCCACCGGGCGCAGAGCCGGCCGACCCCGCCGACGTTCGGGGGGCCCGCGGGGCCACCGTTCGGCCCGGGACCCGACCCGGCCGACGTCCGGCCCACCCCGGTCGGAGATCCGACCCTCACGCCGTCCGGCGGCCCCCGGTGAGCCGTCGAGGAGGACCTACGTCCCCGCATCCGGGGACCTGCGCATGTCTCGTCGGGCCGGCGGCCCGGCGACGCTGGCAGGCAGCCCGGCGCGGACCGACCGGGCACGCGCAGAGGAGGCCATTGTGGACGACGCAACTGAGCTGACCGACCCGCAGGAACTGTCCGGCGCCGTGGCCACCCACCGGCGCGTGGTGGTGGGCGTGGACGGGTCTCCGGGCTCCCGGGAGGCGCTCGCGTGGGCGCTGGTCGCCGCGGCCCGCAAGGGCGCGGTGCTGGAAGTCGTCTCCGCCTTCCCGGTCGACTTCTACTGGATCGACCCGTACCTGCTAAACCAGGACCGGATCGACTCGCTGCGCACCGACACCGAGGCACGTGCCCGGGAGCTGGTCGAGGCCGTCCGGCTCGACCCCGCCGTGGCCTCGGTGTCGGGGACGTCCTCGTTGGCGTTCGAGGTGATCGTCGTGCCGGGCGTACCGGCTGAGCACCTGGTCCAGATCGCCGATGGCGCCACCCTGCTGGTGGTCGGCAGCCGGGGGAGGGGCGGGGTGCGCAGCACCCTGCTCGGCTCGGTAGCGCTGCACTGTGTCACGCACGCCACGTGCCCGGTCGTGGTCGTGCACCCGGCCAAGCCGACCGAACCGTCCCGGGTCGTCGTCGGGCTGGACGGTTCGCCGGCGGCCCGCGCCGCGCTCCGTCAGGCCGTCGAGGCGGCCGCGGAACGGGGCGCCGAGGTGGAGGCGGTGGCGGCCTTCGAGCTGCCGAACTACTGGAGCGACCTCTACGTTGTGCTCACCGAGTCGCTGGCCGAGTTGCGGGACGCAGCCCGGCGGCGGGCCGAGGCCACGGTGGTCGACGTGCTCGGTGACCAGCCGCGGGTGCCGGTGCAGGTGGTGACCGTGGAGGGCTCGGCGGGCGTTGCGCTCGTGGAGCGGGCCGCGGGCGCCGCGTTGCTGGTGGTCGGCAGCCGCAGTCGCGGCCGGCTGTCCGGCATGGTGCTGGGATCGGTCGCTCTGCACTGCGCGGTGCACGCGCCCTGTCCGGTGATGGTCGTGCACCCCCGGCGCGAGGCGGACCGGTCACCGCAAGCGCCCGCGTTGGCTGCCTCCGGCAGCTGAGCCGGATCGGGTCGATGGTCCCGGCACCGGGCGGAGAGCCGCTGCCGGGACCGTCGTCCGCGGCCGCGTGAACGCGCCGCCGCTGGCTGGGTGCCCGGGCCCTCGCCGCACTGCTCGTTGCCGAGGCCGCGGTGGGCAGCGGGAGCTGAGCCCGGGTCTTGTCGGCGGGCCGGGCCGGCTGCGGTACCTGCTGGACCGCCGGCCCTCGTCAGGAACGGGACCGTTCCCTAGAGTCGGAGTACGGCACCGTTGACACCGGCGGCGGTGAACCCGACAGGGCCGAGGAACCGATGGCACCAGCCGACGACAGGGACGTACCCCTCCCGCGCGGCGAGGACGCCGCTGCGGGACTCTCCTTTCCGGACGCGCCCCGCCTCGAGCTGGACCAGCTGCTCGCCCAGCTCGTCGACCGGGCGCAGGAGGTGATGGGCACACCCAGGGCCGGCTGCGTGGGCTGCTGCGAGCCAATCAGCAGATCAGCGGTGAGCTGGCGTCGTCGATCGTGCTGCAGCGGACCGCGGACGCCGCCCGGGGCCTGGTCGGCGCCCGGCGGGCCCCCTGCGCAACCTGGGCACGTTGGTCCGGAACGTCCTCGCGCGGACGACCGGAGCCCACCCAGCGGTCTGGTCTCCTGCGCCTCGTGCGGTGGACGAACGTGGGGCACGCGCTGCATTCGGAGGTCGACCCGGTAGGTGTCACGGCTGGCCTCCGGACCAGGACAGCTCGGAGGCCAGGCGTGCGTCGACGACAGGTCATCGACTCCGCGGGGCGGTCATGGCGCGCGGGTCGACGAGGCGGTCGAAGTCGGCGGCGGTGACCACGCCCTGCGCCAGCGCCGCCTCACGCAGGGTGGTGCCTTCGCGGGCGGCCCGCTGGGCGACGGCCGAGGCCGCGTCGTAGCCGATGGCGGGGGACAGTGCGGTGACGAGCATGAGGGAGCGCTCAAGGTTCTCCTCGATGCGGGGACGGTTCAGGGTGGTGCCCTCGATGCAGAACTCGCGGAACAGCCTGGTGGCGTCGGTGAGCCTGCGGGCGGAGTGCAGCACGTTGTTGATCACGATCGGCCGCATCGTGTTCAGCTCGAAGTTCCCCTGCGAGCCGGCGAAAGCCACCGCGGAGTCCTCGGCCAGCACCTGGATGCAGACCATCACCATCGACTCGCACTGGGTGGGGTTGATCTTGCCCGGCATGATCGAGCTGCCCGGCTCGTTGGCGGGCAGCACCAGCTCGCCGATGCCGCAGCGCGGCCCCGACGCCGCCCAGCGGACGTCGTTGGCGATCTTCATCAGCGGCACCGCGAGCGCGCGGAGCCCGGCCGAGGCGGCCACGACGGCGTCCAGCCCGCCGAGGGCGGCGAACTTGTTCGGCGCGGTCACGAAGGGGATCCCGGTCAATGCGGCGAGCTCGGCGGCCACCTCGACGTCGAACCCGACCGGCGCGTTGAGCCCGGTGCCCACCGCGGTGCCGCCGAGTGCGATCTCGTAAAGCGCCGGCAGCGTGTCCAGCAGGCGCTGCAGGCCGTCGGCTAGTTGGCGGGCGTAGCCGGACCACTCCTGCCCCACGGTGAGGGGAACCGCGTCCTCCAGGTGCGTCCGACCGATCTTCACCACGTCGGCCCACAAGACCGCCTTGTCGTCGAGCGCCGCGTGCAGGGCCCGCACACTGGGAGCCAGCTCCTGGATGACGGCCTGCAGCACGGCAAGGTGCATCGCGGTGGGGAAGGTGTCGTTGGAGGACTGGCTCTTGTTCACGTCGTCATTGGGGTGCACCGGGGTCTTGGACCCCAGGCGGCCGCCGAGCAGCTGGATGCAGCGGTTGGCGACCACCTCGTTGACGTTCATGTTCGACTGGGTGCCCGAGCCGGTCTGCCACACGTAGAGCGGGAAGTGGGCGTCGAGCGCGCCGCTGATCACCTCGTCGCAGACCTGTGCGATCAGGTCCGCCTTCCACCGGGGGAGCAACCCCGCGCGGCCGTTGACCAGCGCGGCAGCCTTCTTCACCGCTCCGTAGGCGCGGCACACGGCCACCGGCATGCGGTCCTCGCCGATGGCGAAGTGCACCAGCGAACGCTCGGTCTCCGCGCCCCAGTAGCGGTCGGCGGGCACCTCGATCCCGCCCATCGGGTCGGTCTCGGTGCGCGTTCCGGAGGCAGCGATGCCCACGGGCAGGTCGAGGACCGCAGGCGGGGTGGGCGTGAGGGTTCCGATCATAGCCCGACCCTGCGCGTCGCGGGTCGCCGGTGGCAGGGCCCGGGGGCGGGTGTGCGCGGGACGTGTGGCCCTGTCGGGGGACCGGCGTGGGCACGGACGCTCGTGGAGTAGTCGCTTCCGCCCGGGTCGCGCCACCACCCCAGCCCCGGAGGCCCCCGAGTTGAGTGCTCCCACCCACACCGCGCCGCGCAGCTCCACACCCGCTCCGGTGATCCGTCGTCCGCCCCGCGTGTCCACCGTGACCGCCAAGGTCGTGATGGCCGGAACCGGGACGGTGTTCACCCTGTTCGTCGTCGTGCACCTGGTCGGCAACCTGAAGGTGTACCTGGGCGCACAGCACTTCGACGACTACGCGCACTGGCTGCGCACCCTGCTCGAACCGCTCGTGCCCTACGAAGGCGTGCTCTGGGTTCTGCGGGTGGTCCTCGCCGTCTCCCTGGTCGCCCACCTCGGGTGCGGAGCGTTGCTGTGGCGGCGCGCGCGCCGGGCACGGGGAGCCTTCCGGCGCCGTCTCCTGGGCTGGCGCACCTTCTCCGCCCGCACGATGCCGGTGACCGGGATCGTCCTCCTGCTGTTCCTCGTCTTCCACATCCTGGACCTGACGACCGGCACCGCGCCGGTGGCGAGCGGTGCCTACGACCCCGGCACGACCACGACGAGCGCGGCGTACGCGAACCTCGTCGCCAGCTTCGACCGCCCGGCGGTCTCGGCCTTCTACCTGCTGGCCATGGCCGTGCTGGGGCTGCACCTGCTGCACGGTCTCTGGAGCGTCGTCAACGACCTCGGCGTCACCGGTCAGCGGTCGCGCCAGGTCGCGGTCGTGGTGGGTGGCACGGTGGCCGGGCTGGTGTTCCTGGGCAACGCGTCGATCCCGATCGCCGTGCTCACCGGGCTCGTCTCATGACCGCGCTCGTCGACACCGGCACCCCGGCCCTGGACGCGCTCCGCAGCCTGGGCGCACCGATCGACGGAGGGGTGCCCCCGGGAGACCCGGCGACGGCGTGGGCACGGCGAATCCTGGACTACCGGCTGGTCAGCCCGACGAACCGGGCGCGCTTCACCGTCATCGTCGTCGGCACCGGCCTCGCCGGGGCGGCGTGCGCCGCGGCACTGGGCGAGCTCGGCTTCCGCGTGGAGTCCTTCACCTTCCACGACTCCCCACGCCGCGCGCACAGCGTCGCCGCCCAGGGCGGCATCAACGCAGCCCGGGCCCGCAGGGTCGACGGCGACAGCCTCGCCCGCTTCGTCAAGGACACCGTGAAGGGCGGGGACTACCGCGGCCGGGAGGCCGACTGCTTCCGCCTCGGCGAGGAGTCGGTCCGGGTCGTGGACCACCTCGACGCGATCGGAGCGCCCTTCGCCCGTGAGTACGGCGGTCAGCTCGCCACCCGTTCCTTCGGCGGCGTGCAGGTCTCGCGCACCTACTACACCCGCGGCCAGACCGGGCAGCAGCTCCAGGTCGCCGCTTCCCAGGCGCTGCACCGGCAGGTGGCCGCCGGCACCGTCACCCTGCACACCCGCCAGGAGATGCTCGACCTCGTGGTCGCCGACGGGCGGGCGCAGGGGATCGTCACCCGCGACCTCGTCACCGGGGAGGTCGCGGCCACCACCGGGCACGCCGTCGTGCTGGCGACGGGTGGTTACGGCACCGTCTTCCACCACTCGACCCTCGCGCTGAACAGCAACGCCACCGCAGCCTGGCGCGCCCACCGGCGCGGCGCACTGGTGGCCTCGCCGTCCTTCGTGCAGTTCCACCCGACCGCCCTGCCGGTCGACTCCCCGTGGCAGTCCAAGACGACGCTCATGAGCGAGTCGCTGCGCAACGACGCCCGCATCTGGGTGCCGTCGCGGGCCGGCGACGACCGAGACCCCAACGCCATCCCCGACACCGAGCGCGACTACTACCTCGAGCGCAAGTACCCCGCCTACGGGAACCTGGCACCCAGGGACGTCTCCTCCCGCGCTGCGATGGAGCAGATCGACTCCGGCCACGGGGTCGGCCCGCTGCACAACAGCGTCTACCTGGACTTCCGCGATGCCCTGGCCACCGTCGGCCGGCACGTCCTCGACGAGCGCTACGGCAACATCTTCGCGACCTACCGCAACGCCACCGGCGACGACCCGCTGGCCACGCCCATGCGCCTGGCCCCCGGGGCGCACTTCGTCATGGGTGGGCTGTGGTCGGACTACGACCTGATGAGCTCGGTGCCCGGGCTGTTCGTGGGCGGTGAGGTGGGCTGGGGCTACCACGGGGCCAACCGGCTGGGCGCGAACTCACTGCTCTCGGCGTCGGTGGACGGCTGGTTCACCCTTCCCCGCGCCGTCCCCAACTACCTCGCACCCCTGCTGGGCCACCCCAGACTCGACCCCGGTGACCCCGCCGTCCTCGCGGCCGTGGAGCGCGTGCGCACCCGCACCGACGCCCTCCTCGCGGTCGGCGGCACCCACGGAGCCCGGCACTTCCACCGCCTGCTCGGCGAGATCCTCTACCGCGGCTGCGGGGTGAGCCGGTCCGCGGAGTCGCTGACGACCGCGATCGGTGAGGTCGGTGCCCTCCGGACGGAGTTCTGGGCCGACCTGCGCATCGTGGGCTCGGGTGAGGAGCTCAACCAGGAGCTCGAGCACGCCGGACGGGTGGCCGACTTCCTCGAACTCGCCGAGCTCATGTGCATCGACGCCCTGGACCGGGACGAGTCGTGCGGGGCGCACTTCCGCGTCGAGCACCAGACCGCGACCGGGGAGGCACTGCGCGACGACGACCTGTGGGCGTTCGTCTCCGCGTGGGAGACCCGCGACGACGGGCACCACGTGCGCCACGCCGAACCACTCACCTTCACCGCCGTGCCACTGCAGACGAGGGACTACCGATGAGACTCGTGCTCGACATCTGGCGCCAGCGGGACGCCGCCACCCCCGGCGGCTTCCAGAGCTACCCCGTCGACGACGCAGCCCCGGGCATGTCCCTGCTGGAGCTGCTGGACCGGCTCAACGACAGCCTGGTGGCGGAGGGCACCGACCCGGTCGTCTTCGACTCCGACTGCCGCGAGGGAGTCTGCGGTTCCTGCGGCATCACCGTCGACGGGCGCCCGCACGGTCCCGAGGCGAACACCCCGAGCTGCCGCCAGCACCTGCGGAGCTTCCCCGACGGCGCCCGGATCGCCCTGGAGCCGCTGCGCTCCGGCGCGTTTCCGGTCGTCCGTGACCTCGTGGTCGACCGGTCGGCACTGGACCGGCTCGTCGAGGCCGGCGGGTTCATCTCCATTGCGGCCGGCACCGCCCCCGACGCCGACGGCCGCCCGGTGCCGCACGCCACCG
>JAOPVN010000126.1 GCA_025966175.1 Modestobacter sp.
GCCTCGACCACCGCGCTGGTGACCAGCGGGGCGAAGCGGGAGGAGTAGCTGCCCGAGGTGACCGTCCACGGCGTGGTCGCGGTGTCCATGTCGATGACGACCCGCACCGCCTCCTCCGGCAGGCCCAGGCGCTTGGCGGCGACCTGCCGGGCGACGGTGGCGTGCCCCTGGCCCTGCGGCACGCTGCCGAGCATCACCGTGACGTTGCCCTGCACGTCCACGCTGACCCGGACGTGCTCGGTCGAGCCGGACTTGTCCCGGCCGGGCTTGCGCTGCTCGGCCGGGGTGGCCAGCCCGACGTAGCCGATGTTGGTGCCCGACGGGTCGACCACCGCGGCCACCCCGATGCCGTAGAACTCGCCGCGTTCCCGGGCCTCGGCCTGCCGGCGGCGCAGCTCGCCCATGTCGGCGTTCTGCACGGCCAGCCGCAGGGCCTTCTCGTAGTCGCCGGAGTCGTACACCCCGCCGGTGGGCGTCTCGTAGGGAAAGGCGTCGGACGGCACCAGGTTGCGGCTGCGCACCTCGACGACGTCGAGCCCGGTCGCCGCGGCGACGTCGTCCATCAGCCGCTCCAGCCCGAAGTACAGCTGCTGCCCGCCGAACCCGCGGTTCAGCCCGGTGGGCATGGTGTTGGTGACGACGGCGCGGGCCCGGATCTGCACCGCGGAGATGGCGTAGGCGCCGGTCATGTTGCCGTAGCAGCGGTAGAGCGTGCTGGGCTCCGGCGGGCGCATGTAGGCGCCCACGTTGTCGGCGAGGTCGGCCCGCAGCGCGGTGACCCGGCCGTCGTCGTCCACCGCGGCCTCGAACCGCATCATCCGGTCCGCGCCGGAGGAGCTGGCCAGCAGGTGCTCGACCCGGTCCTCCGACCAGCGCACCGGCGTCCGGGCGTGCTTGGAGGCCAGCGCGAGCAGGACGACGTAGGGGTAGATGCCGGCCTTGATGCCGAAGCTGCCCCCGATGTCGGCCGGCACGTGCAGCCGGACCCGGGACGTCGGGATGCCGAAGGCGCCGGCCATGACCGGGACCATGGTGAACGGGCCGTGGAAGTTCGCCCACGCCTCGATCGCCGGGCCGGCGGAGTCCTCGGTCCAGTTCGCGATGACCGAGTAGCACTCCATCGGCACCGACGAGTAGCGCGGGAAGTCGTACTCACCGCGGACCACGTGGGTGGCATCGGCGAACGCCTGGTCCACCCTCCCGAAGGAGAACGTGCGGTCGGTGGCGACGTTGGAGCCCTGCCCCTCGTGCAGCAGCGGAGCGTCCTCGGCGAGGGCGGTGCGGACGCCGACCACCGGGTCGAGCAGCTCGTAGTCGACGTCGACCAGCTCGGCGGCGTCCTCGGCGACGTATCGGTCCGCGGCGACGACGACGGCCACCGGCTCGCCCACGTACCGGACCTTGTCGGTGCCGGTCGGGTAGTACGGCATCTCGGTGGTGACCGACAGCGGGAAGGGCCGGAGTGCGGCGAGCACCTCGTCAGGGCCGATCACCGCGGTGACCCCCGGGTGCCGGCGCGCCCGGCTCAGGTCGACGCCGCGGATGCGGGCGTGCGGGTGCGGGCTGCGGACGATCGCGGCGGTGAGCGTGCCCGGCAGCGGGTCCAGGTCGTCGAGGAAGCGCCCCTGGCCGGTGACCAGCGGTGCGTCCTCCACCCGGCTGGGTGTCCACCGCGGCGCGGTGGGACCGCCGGTGGCCTCGCTGGCGGTGGCGGCGTCGACGGCGGCCGCCTCCTCGGGCAGCACGGTGGTCCGGGCGATGGTGGTGTGGTCAGCCACGGCTGCCTCCGAGTTCGAGCTCGGCCAGTGGTTCGAAGTCTCCCGCGTTCAAGGTGCGGCGCAGGGTCTTGCCGACGGCCGAGCGGGGGATGGACGTCACGATGACGACGCGCTTGGGGCGCTTGAGCGACGCCAGGCCGCTGGAGCCGGGGATGTACTGCTCGAGTTCGCGGAGCACGGCGTCGGGGGAGTGGCCATCGGCCGGGACGACGAAGGCGGTGATCGCGCTGCCCCAGCGTTCGTGCGGCATGCCGACCACGCAGACGTCGGCCACGGCCGGGCAGCGCACCAGCGCGGCCTCGATCTCGTCCGGGTAGACGTTCTCGCCGCCGGAGTTGATCATGTCGTCGACCCGGCCGGACACCCAGAGGTCGCCCTCCTCGTCGGCGGTCGCCAGGTCGCCGGTGTAGTACCAGCCGTCGCGGATGGCCTTGGTGTCGGCGTCCGGTCGCTTCCAGTAGCCACCGAAGGCCTCGGGGCTCGCCATCGAGACGATGACCTGGCCCTGCTCGCCGGTTCCCACCAGCGCCTCGGGCGACGCGCCCACCTCCGGCTCGACCAGCCGGACCCGGGAGAAGATGCCCGCCCGGCCGGCGCAGCCGGGTTTGCGGGCACCGTCGGGCCCGATGGTGAACGTGTAGATCTCGGTGCTGCCGTAGTGGTTCACCAGCGCGCGCGGGTGCAGCGTCCCGACCAGCTGCTCGGCCAGCGCCGGGGTCATGGCGGCGCCGGCGTAGGCGAGCCGGTCCAGGCCGGTGACCTCGCCGAAGCCCGGCTCCCGCAGCAGCGACCAGTAGATGGTCGGCACCAGGTACAGCGCGCTGACGCCCTCGTCCCGGATGAGCTGCACCGACTCCGCCGCGTCGAACTTGGCCTGCGGCACCCAGGTGCCGCCACAGACGACGCTGGCCAGCAGCGTGCGCAGCCCCATGGTGTGGAACATCGGCATGACCCCCAGCACGACCTCGCCCTGCCGCAGCTGGGTCTGCACGAGATGGGCCACGGCGGCGGTGTGCTCGGCCCGGTGGGAGCGCGGCACGCCCTTGGGGCGGCCGGTGGTCCCGGAGGTGTAGAGCATCACGCTGATGTCGTCCTCGGCTGGCAGCTGCCCGAGCGCGCCGTCCGGCTGGTCCCCGATCGGCAGCTCGCCGAGATCGCGGCGGAGGACGTCCCCCTCCAGGTCGGCCGCGATCGAGGCGGTCGACTCGTCGGTGACGAAGAGGGCGGGGTCGGCGTCGCCGACGCAGTAGGTGAGCTCGGCCGCGCTGAGCCGGGTCGACAGCGGCACGGACGTCGCCCCGACCTTCTGGGCCGCCAGGTGCAGGCTCGCCAGCGGCTCCCCGCCGGCCAGGGACATCGCCACCCGGTCGCCGGGCCCCACGCCGAGCTCGAGGAGAGCGCGGGCCAGCCGGTTGGTGTGCGCGTCCCACTGGCGGTAGGTCATCGGTCGCGGACCGCCGACGGCCCGGCGGTCGGGGTGACGCTCCACGGTCCACGCCAGCGCGGTGGCCAGGTCCAAGTCACGCCTCCGGATGAGATCGACGATGATCTGTCTTGGACCATACATGCCGGATTGTTAAGATCACAATGTGCCCACTGAACGGTTGTCGCCCACGTCGTACGTGGTCCTCGGCATGGTCGGGCTGCGGGGCCCGTCGACGTCCTACGACCTCAAGCGGGCGATCCACCGCTCCATCGGTTACTTCTGGGTCTTCCCGCACGCAGGCCTGTACTCCGAGCCGCAGCGGTTGGAGGGGATGGGGCTGCTGTCGGCCTCCACCGAGACCGACGGCCGGCGGCGTCGCACCTACTCCCTGACCGAGGAGGGCCTCCGCGAGGTGCGCGCCTGGCTGGCCGCGCCCACCAACGAGCACTTCCAGCTGCGTGACGTGGCCGAACTCAAGCTGTTCTTCAACGAGCTGGGTGAGCCGGCGAACGTGCGTCGCCTCGCGCGGGAGCAGATCGCCCAGCATGAGGAGCGGATCCGGGTCTACGAGGGCATGCAGCAGCGCTACGGCGACGTCGCCGGCGTCGCCCCCCGCATGGTGACCCTCGGGCTGGGCCTGGAGATGGAGCACGCCGCCCTCCGGTTCTGGACCTCGCTGGAGAAGGACCTCGACGGCGGGGGGACGGCGTCCGGGCCGCCCGCGGAGACCGCCGGTTAGAGCGAGAGGTGGATGTGCTTGAGCTCGGTGAACTGCTCGAGCCCTTCCAGCCCGCGGGTCCGGCCCAGACCCGACATGCGCATCCCGCCCGAGGGCATCTCCGCGTAGGAGCGGTTGTAGCCGTTGACCCAGACGGTGCCGGCCTTGAGCTCCCGGGCCACCGCGACGGCCCGGCCGGTGTCCCGGGACCACACCGACGCGGCCAGACCGAACGGTGTCGCATTGGAGAGCTGGACCCCGTCCTCCGGCGTCGCGTAGGACTCCAGCATCAGGACCGGACCGAAGATGTCCTCCTGGACCAACGGTGAGGTCACCTCGACGTCGGTGACCAGCGCCGGGGTCAGGAAGTGCCCGGGCAGGCCCTCCGGGTGCACCTCCGTACCGCCGGTGACCAGGCGGGCGTCCCGGCGCGCCAGGTCCAGGTAGCCGGTGACCTTCTCCTGCGCGGCCGGCCCGATGAGCGGCCCCAGGGCGGCGGCCGGATCACGGGGATCCGCCGGGGCCAGGGAGCCGAGCGCCTCCCGCAGGATCTTCTCCGCCGGGCCCAGCTGGTCCTCGTGCACGAGCACCCGGGTGCAGGCCATGCACATCTGGCCGCTGGTGATCACCGCCGCCCGGCCGGCGGCCGCCAGCGCGGCCTCCAGATCGCCGTCGGGGAGCACCAGCATCGAGGCCTTGCCGCCGAGCTCCAGCAGCGGGCGCGTCATCGTCTCGGCGGCGTCGCGGAGCACGGCCTGTCCCGCGGCGGTGGAACCGGTGATCGCCACGGCGGCCGTGTCCCGGTGACGGACCAGCGCCGAGCCGACGTCGGCGCCGCCGGGAACCACCTGCAGCACGTCGAGCGGCACCCCCGCCCGGTGGCCGAGTGCGACCACCCGGTTGGTCACGTGGGTCGTCTGCGGGCTCGGCTTGACCAGAGCGCTCACCCCGACCGCGAAGGCCGGTGCCAGGTCGCGCAGCAGGAGCAGCACCGGCCAGTTCCAGGGGGTGATGAACACCGTCGGCCCGACCGGCTCGCGCACCAGGTGGGCCTCGGACCCGTCGTGCAGGCTGGCGGCCCGGCCGAGCGGCAGCCGGGCCAGGCCCGAGTTGTACCGCAGTGCGTCGACGCTGCCGGCCACCTCGAGGGCAGCCTCGGTGACCGGCTTGCCCGTCTCGCGGACCAGGTCCGCGGCGAGGGCATCGGACTCGGCGGCGATCAGGTCGGCCCAGGCGTGCAGCACCCCCGCGCGACGGCGGTGGTCGCGGGGCCAGGAGCCCGACATGGCCGATGCTGCACGGGCGACGGCGGCGTCGATCTCCCCGGCGTCCGCGCCGGCGAAGGCCGGCAGCTCCTCGAGGGTCGTAGGGTCGATCGGCTGCAGGAGCTCCCCGGACGTCATACGAAGACCCCGCCGCCGTCGACGACGAGCGTCTGCCCGGTGACGAACCCCGAGCCCGGCCCGGACAGCCAGAGGACGGCGCCCACCAGGTCGTCGGGCACCATCGCGCGGGGGATGGCCCGGGACGTCGCCGCCAGGGCGAGGTACTCGGCGGTGTTCAGTTCCCGGGTCGCGCCGTCGTCCACCAGGCCCGGGGACACCGAGTTGACCGTGGTGCCGCTGACGCCGAGCTCACGTGCCGCCGAGCGGGTGAGGCCCTCGACCGCGGCCTTCGAGGCGACGTAGTGCGCGAACCCCGGCGCACCGTTGCGGGACACCACCGAGGCGATGTTGACGATCCGGCCCTGGCCGCTGTCCGCCAGCACCGGTGCCGCCGCCTTGATGACCTGCCAGGTGCCGATCACGTTGACCCGCAGGACCAGTTCCCAGTCGGCCTCGGTGAGCTCGACGAGGGGACGCTTGCCGCCCAGCGTCCGGTAGATCGCGGCGTTGTTCACCACGCTGTGCAGCCCGCCGAACTCCTTGACCGCGGTGTCGACGGCGCGTTGCACGCCCTCGCCGTCGGTGATGTCGCAGCCGACGAAGACGGCCCGGCCCGGGCCGGCCGCGGTCGCGTCGGCCACCAGGCGCTGCCCGGCAGGCTCGGCCTGCGGCAGGTCGGTCGCCACGACGTGGGCGCCGGCGCGCGTGAAGGCGGAGAGATAGGTCGCGCCGATGTCCCCGGTGACACCGGTGAGCAGGACGACGCGGTCGGTGAGCGAGTCGGTGCTGGGAATGGTCATGCGTCGGGTCCTCTCGGAGGTGCGGCGGTCAGCCACGGGGTGCGGGGGAGTCGGTCGGGACCGCCGGGGTCGGCGGGTCGGCGTCGGCCGGGGCTGGTCGTTCGAGTGCGCCGCGGGTCTCCGGGCTCGCTGCGACGGCCACCAGGAAGACCACGACCGAGCCGATGATGAAGAGGGTCAGCCGGCCCGGGATGTCGGAGACGTCCGGGCTGAGGAGCGTGACGAAGGTGGGCAGCAGGCCGCCGAGCATGAAGCCGGTGTTCCAGCTGATCGCCGTCCCGCGGGAGCGGATCGCGGTCGGGTACCGCTCGTTGAGGAAGATCATGACCGGGGCGTACGCGGCGTTGGCGAAGAACGCGAGCAGCACCGTGAGCAGCAGGACCCGGCCGGTGGCGGACGCGTCGGCCGAGGCCAGCCCCAGGACGATCAGCGGGAGCGCCACCACGTTGGCCGACCCGATCAGCAGCATCGTCCTGCGGCGTCCCAGGCGTTCGCTCAGCTCTCCGGCGAGGCCCGCGGCGACGACGACCGCCAGGCTCGCGCCCAGCAGCACCCAGCCCCGGGGACCGGCCGGCATCCCGATCACCGAGCCGAGGAAGGTCGGCATGAACCCCGACGTCAGGTAGTACTGGGCGCCGGCCCCGGCCGCGACCGCGATGTTGAGGAACGTGATGGCGCGGTACCGGCCGGTGAACAGGTCCTTGAAGCGCATCTTCTCGGTGGGCGCGGCGACACCCGACCGCTTGGCCTCGGCCTGGGCCTCCAGCCACATCGGCGACTCCTCGACCTTGCGGAGGACGAAGAGGCTGAGCGCGGCACCGAGCAGCCCGGTGAAGAACATGACCCGCCAGCCCCAGCCGTAGAAGGAGTCGCCCGGGAACAGCTGGGTGATCACGATGAAGGCGATGCTCGCCATCGCGGCCCCGAGACCCGCGCCGCCGCCACCGACCAGGCCGCTCATCAGGCCGCGGTACCTCGCCGGGACGCTCTCGGTGCCCAGGGTGTGCGTGGTCGCGGTGACCCCACCGACGAACAGGCCCTGGACGATCCGGATCGCGATGAAGATGACCGGCGCCGCCAGCCCGATCGCGTCGTGGCTGGGCACCAGGCCGAGGGCGGCCGTGGACAGGCCGACCCCGGCCAGCACGGTGACCATGATCTTCTTCCGGCCGATCCGGTCGGCCAGCTCACCGAAGAAGGCGGCGCCGCTGGGGCGCATGACGATGCTGACGGCGAAGGACGCGAACACCAGCGCCAGGCTCAGGGTCTCGCTCTCCGCGGGGAAGATGACCGAGCCGACCGGTCCCGCGACGTAGAGCAGCAGGAAGAGGTCGAAGAGGTCGAATGCCCAGCCCATCACCGAGGCGAAGGCGGCGGGCAACGGTGATCGGGCGGCAGGCGGGGCAGCGGGCTGGGACATCTCGGGCTGGGACATCTCGGGCTGGGACATCGGTGTCACCGGGTTCCGTGAGCGGGGTTGCGTGCGGGACGGGGCGGGGCAGGCGGTCGGTGGGGTGGTCCCGTCACCAGGTGACCGGCAACCGTCGGACGCCCAGGTGCCGGCCGCCGCCCTCGAGGGGGCTGGTCCGCTCGACCTCGCCGTCGAGGTGGAAGCCGGGGAGCCGCCGGAGCACCGTGCTGAGGGCGATCCGCATCTCCGCCCGGGCCAGGGGCATCCCGGGGCAGCTGTGGATCCCGGCGCCGAACGCGAGGTGCCGGTTCGGCTTGCGGTCCAGGACCACCTCGTCGGGGTCGAGGAAGACCTCGGCGTCCCGGTTGGCCGAGCCGAACAGCAGCATCACCCGGTCGCCGGCGCGCACCAGCTGGTCGCCGACCGGGACGTCCTCGGTGGCCACCCGGGGGAACCAGTGCAGCGGGGTCTCGAACCGGAGGATCTCCTCGATGGCCAACGGGATCCGGGACTCGTCCTCGAGCAGCTGGGCGTGGGTCTCCGGGTGCTCGGCCAGGTAGAGCAGCGCGTTGCCCAGCCCGAGTGCGGTGGAGTCGTGGCCGGCGTAGGTCAGGATGAACATCATGTTGGCGAGTTCCTCGTCGGGGACGTGGAGCTCGTCGTTCAGCTGCAGGAGCTCGGAGATGAAGTCCTCGCCCGGGTGTGCGCGGCGTTCGGCGAAGACCTCGATCCAGTAGTCGCACACCCGCTGGATGACGTCCTGGCCGGCCTCCCCGGCGGCGTGCTCCAGGAACTCCAGCGAGTAACCCCGGATGTCCTCGGCCTGGGCGGGGCCGAGCCCGTACAGCTGGGTGATCACGTCCAGCGGCAGCGGGACGGCGAGCTGCTCGACCAGTTCGGCGCGACCGGCGTCGATGAACCGGTCCACCAGCCCGTCGACCGTCGCCTGGATCGCCGGCTCCATCCGCCGGGCCGCCGCCGGACTGGTGAGCGGGGCGATGAGCGCGCGGAACCTGCCGTGCTCCGGCGGGTCGTGGTCGATGGGCGGGAAGCGGTGCGTGGACACCGCCGGCACGTAGACCCCGCCGGCCGAGGAGAACCGTGCGTTGTCCATCGCGGCGGCCCGCACGTCGGCGTACCGGGACAGCGCCCAGTAGCCGCCGTGCTGCTCGCCCCGGGAGACCGGGCACGTGGCCCGCAGCTCCGCGTACAGCTCGTAGGCGCGGTCCGGCGTGAGGTCGGGGGAGTGCGGGTCGAAGACGGGACACCGGCCCGCGCCCGGTTCGCCGTCCGTCTCCGTGCCCTGGACATCCGTCATGGCCGAACTCCTTCGCGTCGTGTGTCCTGCCGGGTCGGGCTGCGCTCACCGGTCCAGCGCCGGTCGCTCCCGGCGTCGAGGCCGAGCAGGTCGAGCGCGCGGTCGACGGTGTCGTCGACGATCTCCTCGACCGACGCCGGTCGGGTGTAGAAGGCCGGCACCGGCGGCATCACCACGGCGCCCGACTCGGTCACCTGGGACATCAGCCGCAGGTGACCGGCGTGCAGCGGCGTCTCCCGGAGCAGCAGCACCAGGCGCCGGCGTTCCTTGAGGGTCACGTCGGCGGCCCGGACGACGAGGTCCTCGTCGTAGCTGTTGGCGATCCCGGACAACGTCCGCACGCTGCACGGGGCGACGAGCATCCCCGCGACCGGGAACGACCCGCTGGAGATCGAGGCGCCCAGGTCGTTCGGTGAGTGGACGACGCCGGCCCGGTCCCGGACGTCCTGCACCGAGAGATCGGTCTCGTGGCTCAGCGTCGCGATGCCGGACCTGGTGATCACCAGGTGGGTCTCGACGCCGGCGTCGGCGAGCTTGTCCAGGGCGCGGATGCCGTAGACGGCCCCGGAGGCCCCGGTGATGGCCACGATGACCCGGGTGGGCTCAGCCATGGAGCGCCGGTTCCAGCTGGTCCAGCAGCGCCTGCAGCCGCGCCGGGTCGCTCACCGCGGAGCGCATCGCCGCGAACTGGCCACGGGCCGCGGACCCGACCGTGGCGTCCATCGCCAGCTTGGCGGTCACCCCGCCCGGCCCGGCGGAGGGGTCGAGGCCACCGCCGCGGGCCCGCGGCACGACCATCAGGTCGGTGTCGGCCTGGAACCGGGTGGCCAGCGCCCAGCCGACCTGCTCGTCGTCGAAGACGTCGACGTCGTCGTCGACGACGACCACCTGCTTCAGCGGCGCCAGGGCGGCGAACA
>JAOPVN010000173.1 GCA_025966175.1 Modestobacter sp.
TCACCCGGCTGCCACACTGGCGGGCACCTTCGACGGGAGAACACCGACCCCATGGCCACCCAGCGCTTCCTGACCCTCGACGACGTCGCGGAGATCCTCAACGTCTCCTGGTCGCAGGCCTACGCGCTGGTCCGCCGCAAGGACCTGATCGCCATCCAGATCGGCGGCCGGGGTCAGTGGCGGGTCGAGAAGGACGAGCTCGAGCGCTTCATCCAGCAGAAGTACGCCGAGGCCAGGGCGTCGACCGGGGCCGAGGAGCCCGTTCCGGACGACGACGAGGTCGACTCGCCGCACTGACCCGGCGAGACCGGGAGCGAGGCCGGGAGCGAGGCCGGGGGACGACCCCTGGCGACGACCCGAGCGATGACCGGGAGACCGTCAGCCGACCGCGGGCAACGTCGTCCGCACCGCGACCACCGCCGGTAGCGCAACGGCCCGGACCGCCGTCACCGCCCCACGCCGACGCGGCTGGTCGAGTGGGTGCTCGGCCAGCTCCAGGAAGTCCGCTCCCACCCGGTCGACGGTGCCGCTCAGCACGCTGCCGTCCTCCAGCTGGCAGCTGACCGCCGCACGGTCGCGGGCCAGCCCCCGCAGCGCCCGGCGCAGGTCCAGCCGTCGTGCCACCTGCCCGGCCGGGGACGCCGGGGCGGTCACCGCGCCCAGACCGGCGACGGCGTTGACGGCGCCTGCGGCCACCAGCACCTCGCGCTGCTGACCATCGACGAGCAACAGCCAGTCGACACCCACGTCGACCAGCCGGCCGGCCAGTTCACCCGCACCCCGGCAGCTCAGTGACACCTGCTGCCCCAGGGCACCCCGCAGCCGATCGGCCAGCAGGACGCGTCCGTACTCCGCTCGGGCGCGGGACGCCTCCTCGGCCTGCTCCGCGGCCGCCTCCTGCTCGCCGGCCTGGGACTCGAGGTCGGCGAAGAGCTGCTCCCAGCGCATGCGGGCAGGCTAGTCCGTCCACAGATCCAGTCGTTTGGTTGCGTTTGCGTGCATTGAAGGTGTTTCGTCAGCACATCGGAGAGGAGGAGCTGTGTCGCTACGACGATGGACCGGGACGATGGCGCTGTGGTGCGCCGTCGCCTGGGCGCTCCGGTCCCTGGGCGCCGGCCTGCCCGCGCTGCGCGCCGCGGGCGCCGATCCGCAGGGTCTCGTCGACCACGCCGGGGCCGACGCCCTGGTGCTGGTCGTCGTCACGGCGCTGGCCTGGGCGTGCTGGGCGTGGGGCGCGCTGGGCCTGCTGCTGACCGCCGCCTCCACCGCACCGGGCTGGACCGGGCGGCTGGCCACGCTGCTGCTCGCTGGTGTCCTGCCGGCCGGCGCCCGGCGGGCCGCTGCCCTCGCGCTGGGCATCGGCCTGAGCACCGCCGCGCCCGTCCTGCTCCCGCCGGCCGCACCCTCGGTGGCCGTGACCACCGCGGCCGCAGCCGACGACCTCGGGCGCAGCTCCGCCGGAGTGCTCGTCGACTGGCCGAGCGGCCCGGCAACGGACGTCGTCCCGGACTGGCCGACCGCCCCGGAGACCCCGCCGCCCCCGGCCGCGGCTCCTGACTGGCCCGCTGCGGCCCCAAGCCAGCACGTCGTGCTGCGCGGTGACTGCCTGTGGGACATCGCGGCCGACTGGCTCCGACGTCAGCACCCGGGCACACCGGCCACCCCCGGCGAGGTCCGGCGAGCAGTGCAGGCGTGGTGGCAGGCAAACGCCGCCGTCATCGGCCCCGACCCCGATCTGCTGCTGCCCGGACAGGTCCTCACGCCGCCCGGTTGAGCCGCCGCGCCGAGGCCCGTCCGCCATCCGAACCCCAGGAGAACCCGCATGACCGCACCCACGCACCCGGCCGCCCCGCTGCAGGGTCAGCCGCCCGCACCGGCTCAGCCGCGCCCGGGGTTGCACCTGGTCGTCGTCCCCACCCCCGGACCGCCGCTGCAGGACGAGCGCGAGCCGGTCCGTCTGCTGGTGCCCGGCCGGCGCACCCGGCGCCCCGCTCCCCCGCCGGGGCCCCGGCCGCGCCTGGACGCCGCCGTTCCCGGTGACGCCGCGGACTTCGGGCCCACCTGGTCGCGGCGGGCGGAACTGCCCGACCCGCAGGCGGTGGCCCGCCGACTGGTCACGCTCACCCTGGAGGCGTTCGCCGGGCGCCGCCCGGTCGGCCAGCTGCAGCCGCTGGTGAGCCCGCCGCTGTTCACCGCGCTGAGCGAGCGTCGGCGACCGCGCTGGTGCACCGAGGGCACGGCCCCGCTGCTGATCAGCTCGCTGCGGGTGTGCGAGCCGGTCGACGGCGTCGCCGAGGTCAGCGCCGTGGCCCGGCGGGGCGGGCGGGCGCACGCGATCGCCGCCCGGCTCGAGGGCGTCGACGGCCGCTGGCGGTGCACGGCCCTGCAGATCGGCTGACCGACGCGCCGATCAGCCGACCTGCAGGGGTTGTGGCCCCGTCCGGAGGCTCGCCCCGAGCGTGCGAGGGGTGAGAGGGACGGGGTCCTCTTTCAGTTGCCCGCGGCGCCGTGGCACTGCTTGAACTTCTTGCCGCTGCCGCAGGGGCAGGGGGCGTTGCGCGGGGTCTCCTTGGTGCCGGTGACGGTCGCGGACTTCGCGGCCTTGGCCGGGCCGCCGTCCTTGGCCGAGGCGTCCAGGCTCGGGGCGCTGTAGCTCAGCGCCGACGGCTTCGGCGCGTCCAGGCCCTTCACCGCCAGCTCCGGCCCGGTCCCGGTGCCCGAGGGCGCCGGGGCGGCCTGCGGGGCAGCGGC
>JAOPVN010000198.1 GCA_025966175.1 Modestobacter sp.
TGCTGTGCACCGCGGTGACGAACCAGCCGTCGAAGCGCGGATCGCGGCTGGCCACGGCGCGGTAGCAGTGCTCCACGTCGAGTCGTCCGCGCTCCAGCGTCGCTGTCATGGCACGAGCATGACACCGATGCGGCCCGGGAACTGGCGGCTTTCGGCCGCGACGGTGGACGGCCGGTGTCCACCGACCGGTGGACGGCGGGCCCACGACTCGGCGGTCCCGGCAGGAGTTGTGCGGCAGCAGGCTCGGGGCATGACATCGACCCAGGTGGCGCCGCTGGTGACGGGAACCGGCGGAGAATCGCCCGCTGTGACCGTCCGGGGCCTGACCAAGAGCTACGCAGGCCGTGCCGTCGTCGACGGGCTGGACCTGGAGGTGCGGCGCGGGGAGTGCTTGGCACTGCGGGGCCCGATCGGGGTCGTCAGCCAGGGCGAGGGCGCCGGCCCGGCACTGAGCGTCCGGGAGTCGCTCGACCACTTGCCTGCGTGTTCGCCAGACTCGGCGTCGACCACCGCACGCGGGCGGTGATGACGGCGGCCGAGTGGTCTGCTGCTCGGTCCGGGCGCCAACCGAGTCGGCGATTCTGGGCTTTGACCTGGGCTTTTGTCTTGCGCCGACGCCTCGACGGCGATAGGCTTCGAACACACGTTCGAAGTGGTCGGGAGGTGTCGTGGGCGAGGTGCAGTCGGCCCTGGACGCCTTGGCCGCGGAGGATCTGAAGCCGATGTTCGGCCCGCAGCTGCTGGAGCGGCTGCGCGGTCTCGTGCAGCTGCAGAACCGGGTCGCGGCCGAGGTGACCCGCACGGTGCGGGAGTGCGAGCTGACCCAGGCGGCGGAGACCGACGGGTTGAAGACGATGCAGTCCTGGCTGCGTGGGCACGCTCATCTCGCCCCGCAGGCTGCCGGGCAGCTGGTGCGGTCGGGGCGGGCGTTGGAGCATCTGCCGGCGGTGGCGGCGGCGTTCGCCGAGGGATCGGTCACCGCCGGGCAGGTGGCGCTGATCGCGCCGATCGTGGGGGAGCAGGAGCTGGCCGCGGCGGCGGAGCGGGATGTGGACCTGGGTGCGATCGAGGAGTCGATCGTGGCGGTCGCGCAGACCCGGCCGCACGACACGCTGGCCCAGGTGGTGCACCGCTACCGCGAGGCGCTGGACCCCGATGGTCCCGAGCCCGATCCCACCGAGGGGCGCCGGTTCACCTTCAGCACCCGCGCCGACGGCAGCGGCAGCGGCCGCTTCGACCTCGACGCCGTGGGGTTCGAGAAGGTCCGGGCGGTGATCGAGTCGATGGTGCAGGCCGCCCGGCCGAAGGGGGACACCCGCACGCGGGCGCAGCAGCAGGCCGATGCACTGGTGCAGTGGGCCGACAACACCCTGGCGTCGGGGGACCTGCCGGTCCTGCGGACGGTGAAGCCGCACCTGATCGTCACCATCGACGTCGAGGACCTGCTGGACCCCTCCACCGGCCGGGGTGCGGCGGAGACCGGGTTCGGCGCGACCATCTCCGCCGCCCGGGCCCGCTGGGCCGCCTGTGATGCGACCATCAGCCGGCTGGTGCTGGACCCCGACGGGCTCCCACTGGACCTGGGGCGGGAGAAGCGCGTCGTCCCCCCGCACCTGCGGCGGGCGGTCGAGCGCCGGGACCGGCACTGCGTCTTCGTCGGCTGCGGGGCCCCGACGCACTGGTGCGACGTCCATCATCTCCTCGAGTGGATCAACGGCGGCGAGACCAGCCTGGAGAACTCAGCCCTGCTCTGCGAGCGGCACCACACCAAGGTGCATCACGGCTTTCGGGTGGACCGCGATGACACCGCACCGCCGGGCAGCCGATGGCGCACCTACCGCCCCGACGGCAGTGAGATCCTGATCCCGGCGCTGGCGTAGCTGCCGCACGTCTGGACGCACGTAAGCTGGTCTCTCGTGAGTCTCACCATCGGGATCGTCGGGCTGCCCAACGTCGGCAAGTCGACGCTGTTCAACGCCCTGACCAAGAACGACGTGCTCGCCGCGAACTACCCGTTCGCCACGATCGAGCCCAACGTCGGCGTGGTGGGCGTCCCCGACCCGCGGCTGGCGAAGCTGGCCGAGGTGTTCGGCTCGCAGAAGATCATCCCGGCGACGGTGTCGTTCGTGGACATCGCCGGCATCGTGCGCGGCGCGAGCGAGGGCGCCGGGCTGGGCAACAAGTTCCTGGCCAACATCCGCGAGAGCGACGCGATCTGCCAGGTGATCCGGGTGTTCACCGACCCCGACGTGGTGCACGTCGAGGGCAAGGTCGACCCGGCCGACGACATCGAGACGATCAACACCGAGCTCGTTCTCGCCGACATGCAGACGCTGGAGAAGGCGATCCCGCGGCTGGAGAAGGAGTCCCGCAAGGACAAGGACCGCAAGGTCCTGCACGACGCCGCCGTCGCCGCTCAGGCGGTGTTGGACGAGGGCCGCACGTTGTTCTCCGCCGGCGTCGACCCGGAGCCGCTGCGCGAACTGTCGCTGCTGACCACCAAGCCGTTCCTGTACGTGTTCAACGTCGACACCGACGAGCTGTCCAACACCGAGCTGCTGGACTCACTGCGGGCGATGGTCGCGCCGGCCGAGGCGATCGTGCTCGACGCACAGACCGAGTCCGAGCTGATCGAACTGCCCGAGGAGGAGGCCGCCGAGCTGCTGGCCTCCATCGGGCAGAACGAGCCCGGCCTGGATCAGCTCGCCTCGGTCGGTTTCCGGACCCTGGGGCTGCAGACCTACCTGACCGCCGGGCCCAAGGAGTCGCGGGCCTGGACGATCTCGGTCGGCGCCACGGCCCCGCAGGCGGCCGGCGTCATCCACACCGACAACCAGCGTGGCAACATCAAGGCCGAGGTCGTCGGCTTCGAGCAGCTGATGGAGGCCGGGTCGATGGCCGAGGCCAAGTCCCGCGGCTGGGTGCGCATCGAGGGCAAGGACTACGTCATGGCCGACGGCGACGTCGTGGAGTTCCGCTTCAACGTCTGATTCGCCCTAAACCCACAGGTCAGCGGCTTGTCGGCGTCGCTGCGGTCCGCAGAGAGTCCGCAGGATCGTCGAGTGCTGCGGACATCAGACCGTCCGTGGCGGCCCGTGTGCGGTCCTCTGCGTCGGGCCACAGGTGCAAGAGGTGCCAACTCGACTCAGCTGTGTAGCTGAAAAACTGAAATGCTGCTACTCGACCTGGTGGCCAGCCAACCCGCGGGGACCGGCGTTCTCACCAGCAACCGCCGTGGAGCTCGCGCCTCACAACTTCAGACGCACGCCGCGGAGGTCCCGTTGCCCAGCGGGGACGTGACGGAGGGCGTCGTTCGGGTCGGGGACACCGTCCGCCGTCCGTCGGGTCCCCACTCCCCGCGGGTCCGGCTGGTCCTCGAGCACCTAGCGTCGGTGGGGTTCACCGGCTGCCCGCGGTGGCTGGGGGTCGACGAGCGCGGACGGGACGTGCTCACTTTCGTTCCCGGCGAGGTCGCCGGGCGGCCGTGGCCCGCGTGGGTTGCCGACGACGACCGCATCTACAGCGTCGCCCGACTGGTCCGCGCCTACGACGACGCCGTGGCTTCGCTCGGGCTACCGTCCCTCGCGACCCCGGACCTCACCCCGCCGCTGCCGCCGGAGGCGCCCCCGTCCGCCGCCGGTCCGCCCGAGCTGATCGGACACCTCGACGTGACGCCGGAGAACGTCGTCTTCCGCGGGGGTGTGGCGGTCGCGCTGATCGACTTCGACCTCGCCCGGCCTGCCACCCGGGTCGAGGAGATGTGCAACGTGCTGCTTTGGTGGGCGCCGCTGATGCCGCCGGCCGACCGGGCCCAGGTGGTGCCCCTGGCCCGCACCAGCGCGGCGCGGTCGTGGTTCGCGATGCGCGCCCGGGCCGAGCACCTCGGTGGCGGGTGGGCGCGCATGTGGGACGAGGGCGTCGGTGACCGGATCCTGCGCCGCCAGCGGTGGCTCGCCGACCACGGGGACGCGCTGCACGATGCCCTGACCGCCCAGTCCTGACCGCCGCTCTGCCGGTCGGTCAGGCGCCCCCGTCGGTACCGATAACGCACCGTTATGGCGCCTCCGTGTCGGGGCCGGCAGAACGGACGAGCGCTCGCCCGTTCTGGCTGAGCACGTAGTGCACGTGTCGGCCGGTGCGGTGGCGATCGACGAGGCCGTTGGCGTACAGGACGGTGAGGTGTTGCGAGACGGCGCTCGCGGTCACGGCCTGCTCCCGGGCCAGGAGGGTGGTGGTTGCCGGTGAGGTGACCGCCCGCAGCAGCCGGGCCCGCGGTCGCCCGACCAGCTGGTCGAGGGCGCTGGAGGGGGCTTCGGTCGTGGCCGTCCACAGGGTGCCGAGGCCGCGGGCGGGATAGCGCAGCGTTGTCTGGCTCGAGGTGCGGTGCTTGACCGCGACGTCCGGTCCGCCGAAGACGCTCGGGCACAGCACGAGCCCGCCGGCGCCGAGGTGGATGCGCCGAACTTCGCGGGGCTGGCCGATGGTCAGCTTGCCGGCGTTCCAGCTGATCGCCGGGTGCAGCTGATCGAGCAATGCGGCTGGACCGCGGGCGGCCAGCTGGGCGGCGCGGTGGGCGATGTCGACCTCGAGCAGCGCCAGCATCCGCGGCCAGTGCGGTGCAATCAGCCGGTCGTGGGCCCCCCGCAGTTCTGCGGCGACGTCTGCGAGGGCGGTATCGGTGTCATGGGTCAGCCGGCGGGCCGCGGGTGGCGGCTGGTTGCTGAAGACCCGGCGGATGCTGGCTCGCACGTCGGCGGGGTCGGTGGCCTGCACCGCGGCCAGTTGGGCATCGAGGCTGCTGTGCCGGGACGCCGGCGCCGGGGCGAGGAACTCCGGCCAGCTGGGCCGGCCGTGAACCACCAGCTGCTCGAGCAGCGGGAGGGACAGCGGCCGATCGGTGAGCTCGGCCGCCGTCCGCCGGGACCACGGCGCGTGCACTGACTGCCTGGAAGGGGCGGCCAGCAGCTGCAGGGCGCTGATCGTCTCGTGCAGTGGTGAGACGGCGAAGCGGCTACCCGCCAGGTCGTCCAGTTCTAGCTCCAGCGTCCACGCCACCGCCCGATGATGTAGCGCTGGACTGAATGATGGAAGCAGGGGCGTGTGCCGCCGACGCTGCTTCAGTGAACTCGGGGACCCGGCTGGGCGGCAGGTACTGGCGGGTGTGGTGGGCCGGTGCGATCGACAGCGTGGGGGACGGCGCCTGGACCGCGGCGTTGCCGCTGCTGACCATCACGCTCACCACCGATCCCCGGCTGGTGGCGGTGGTGTCGGCGGCCGGGTACCTGCCGTGGCTGCTGGTCTCCCTGCCGGCCGGGGTGTTGGTGGACCGCCGGCCGCGGCTGGCGCTCATGTGGCGCACCCAGCTCGTACAGCTGGTCCTGGCCGGTGCGGTGACGGTGGTCGTGCTCGCCGGCGCGGTGTCTGTGCCGCTGATGGCCGTGCTGGTGTTCGCGCTCGGCTGCTGCGAGGTCGTGTTCGGCAACGCCGCGCAGGCGGTGCTGCCCGAGCTGGTGCCGCGCGAGCTGCTGGCGCGGGCCAACGGCAACCAGTACGCCAGCCAGATCGCCGGGGAGTTCTTCCTCGGTCCCCCGGTCGGCAGCCTGCTGCTCGTCGTCGCAGCCGCCCTGCCCTTCGGCGTCGACACCGTCAGCTTCGCCGTCTCCGCGGCCCTGCTGGCCGGCATCCGGCGGAACGGGGCGGTGAGTTTGCAGGGACCGGCGCTGCCGCTGCGGCAGGCGGTCAGGGAGGGACTGCGGTGGCTGGCCGGCCACCGGCTGCTGCGCACGCTGGCGGTGCTGCTGGGGGTCAACAACTTCTGCAACCAGTTGGGCCAGGCCACCCTGGTGCTCCTGGTCACCGAACGGCTCGGGGTGAGCCACGCCGGCTACGGGCTGCTGCTGTCCGCGGGTGCCGCAGGCAGCGTGCTCGGCGGCCTCGTCAACCCCCACGTCGTTCACCGTCTCGGCCGCCGCGCCGCAGTGCTCACGGCGCTGACGGCCTCCGCCGGCGCCTACCTGGGAGCCGGGCTCGTGTCGGATGCGTTTCTGCTCGGGACGCTGCTCGCGGTCAACGGGTTCGCGGTCACGCTGTGGAACATCGCCACGGTGACTCTCCGCCAGGAGATCGTGCCGCCGCAGCTGCGCGGGCGGGTCACCAGCGTCTACCGGATGCTCGGCTGGGGCCTACTGCCGCTGGGGTCCCTCGCCGGTGGGCTTGTCGCCCACGGCATCGGTTTGCGCGCCCCACTGCCACTGGCTGGAGCATTGCGCGGGCTCGCGGTGCTCGTCGCCGTCCCCGTCCTGTGGCGCGAACTCGCCCCCCGGCCTGCCCCGCTCGTTCCGGCCGGGCGGGGCAGGCAGTGATCCACCCAACTTGCCGTCGCCACCAGCCGGTGCGGTTCAACCGAGCGCAGGTCGGTGCCACTCCCAACCGCGCAAGAATGGGCCCTTTTTGTCTTCCGTTGAGGTGAACCCCGGACACTGGCACGAACCTGGACGCTCCGGCCTCCGCGAAGCGTGATTGGGGCGGTCCCCCGGGACGGGCACGATGACTGCGTGACTGCTGCCTTCGCCGGCCCCACCGCGTTGCACTATCGGCGCTACCGCCGCGACGTCCCCGAGGTCCTGCTCGACCGGCTGGTCGAACACGTCGAGCTGCCCGGTGACGCCATCGCACTGGACCTGGGTGCCGGCACCGGCCAGGTGGCCGTTCCCCTGGCCGCGCGTGTCGGCGCGGTGCTGGCGATGGAGCCGGAGCCGGACATGCTGGCGCAGCTGCGGCGGCGCAGCGAGGAGGACAACGTCGCGAACCTGGTGTGCGTGCTGGGTTCGGACCAGGACGTGCCCGCTCTCCTCAACTCTGTGGGCCGGGGCGGGTGCGGCCTGCTCACGGTCGCCAACGCCTTGCACTGGATGGACGCACCGGCCCTGTTCGCCGCCGCCGACCGGGGACTCGCCTCCGGCGGGGCGATCGCGATCATCACTCACGGCATTCCGCTGTGGCTCACGGACGCGGACTGGGCGCGGGCACTCAACGTCTACCTGGCCGACTGGTTCGGCCGACCTCTGACCGCCAGCTGCGGCAGCGACGCCGCTGCCCTGCGGGAGCGCCGGGACCAGCTGGTGGCCGCCGGCTTCACTGAGGTGGCCGTGCTGGAGCACCGCTACCAGGCCGATGTCGACGTCGACTACGTCATCGGGCACCTGTACTCGGCGCTGGACGCCGACGTCCTGCCGGTCGCACGCCGTCCGGACTTCGAGGACGGGCTGCGCCAGGCGCTGCGTCGCTTCCAGGAAGAGCCGATGCAGGAGGACCTGTTGGTCACTGCCCTCGTCGGTCGGCGATAGCCAGGTGGGCATCGAAGCCGGGAACGACTCCGGCGGCACCGCGGGGGTGGACGCGCAGCGCTGGATCGACGCGCTGCCTGCGGATCTGACCGTGCAGGCAGGGCTGTTGCGCGCGCCCTCGTGGATGCGGTCGAGGCCGATCCGCGGTGGGACGGGCTGGATCTGGGTTGCTCGCTGGCCGCCGGTCGTGCCGATGCCGACTCCGACGTCGACGTTGGCTTGTGGCACACGCCCGGCGCCCGGCCACCGGACGCGGAGATCGACGCGCTGGTCCGCGGACTCGGGCACGTGGTCGAGGACAGCGCGCAGCCGTGGGACGGCGTGCCGCGCTGGTGGGTGCAGTACGCCGACGGCGCGCAACTGGACCTGGTGGTCCTCGACGCCGCCGACCGAACCGGCCGCCCGCCGGGCATGGTCGCACTGGTCGACCGCAGCGGCCGGGGCGCGACCGAGTTCGTCCCCACCGTCCTGCATGTCCGGCCGGGGGAGCCGCGGGCCTGGCTGCTCGACGGCTGGAAGGCGCTCGCCAACGTCGCCAAGTACCTGCGCCGGGGCTCGCTGCTGGAGGCGGTCGACCAGCTGCACCGGCTCGTCACCAAATGTTTCCGGCTGTGGGCGGCCGGGGAGGGCGTGGACTACCACAGCTTCGGGCTGACCAGCCTGCTCGACGCCACCGGCGTGGACCTGCCCGCCGGCATCGAGGCCACGTACGCCACGATCGCGTCTGGGGCGGTGGCGACAGCCGCCGAGACGCTGGCCGGGCTGCTGCGCGCCGCCGGTCGGCACGCTGATTCCATGCTGGACACCCCGCTGGCCGACCATGTCACCGCGAAGCTGCGCCGCGCGGCGACCGGAGTGGCAGGCGCCGCGTAGGACTGAGGGCGACGAAGCCCAGGCCCCATCCGGCGAGTGTTCCTAGGGGGTGATTCCCACGCGTGAGGAGCGTGAACTGCTCGAACGTTGCACCGGCGTTGTGGGCTTGGCTTCGGAAGGGATCAACCTCGGTCGGGTCCATGAACAACTGCGGAATGATCACCGTGCCGCCACTACCTGCGTGAGCAGCCAACAAAGCGAGGGCGAGGGGGCGACCCCACTCACCGGCTCTGCGGAAGTCCGAATACCAGTCACCCAAGAAGGTGCGTAGCGTGTCGATGTCCAGGCACAGGCTCCCGGAGCTCTGGTCTGCGATCCACCGAGCTGCGACGGATTTACCCGAAGCTGGCAAATTATTGAGTAGAACCACCCGGCCGCCACTGCCTGCCACGCTCACGTCCGTCAAGATTGTCACCGCAAGTGAACACGACCGCGGAGCGCGTCGAGGCATCGGGTCGCGTGCCCGCCCAAGTGCGCCCGTCGGCATCCGACGCTGCTCACTGACCTTCCGTCGACCGCGGCCGTCTCGCAACCGATGAAGTGAGACATCTATGCCGTTGCGCAACCGGCCGAAACCCACAAGGTTCATCCGCGGAGCAACGTAAAGGCGCGAATCGCGTCGTGCAGGGTGCGAGTTGCAGGGGGTGCCCGGTGAAGGTGGTCTTGGTCAACAGTCCACTTCTTGGGCCTTCGGTCTGGCGGTCCACGGGCGCAGCGTTGGTCCGGCTTGGCTGGGATGTGCAGTTGCCGCAGCCCGTCGACCGCACCCCGGTAAGTCCCGATGATGTGCTCGAAAATCTGCTTGGGCAGTTGGACGCCGACGAGACGACGGTCCTCGTGGCGCACAGCAACGCAGGCTTGTACGTCCCAGCGTTGGTCGAGCGACTGGCCGTGGTGGCGAGCGTCTTCGTCGACGCGTCGCTGCCTCCCACCACGGGAAGCGTCTTGATGGCTCCACTGGCACAGCAAGATCGCCTCAAGGAAATGGTCGACGAGGCCGGATTGCTGCCGCCCTGGACGCACTGGTGGCCTGAAGCGGTGGTGGGGCCGCTGTTTCCGGACGCCGCCGCGCGGGCGGCTGTTGAGGCTGAGCAGTGTCAACTGCCACTGAGCTACTTCACTGCTGGCTTGAGCGTGCCGGATGGATGGTCCACCCGACCGTCGGCCTACCTGGCGTTCAGCGAGCCCTACCAGCGACAACTAGAGCTGGCACGGAGTTGGGGTTGGCCGGTGCGCACCCATCCAGGCAGCCACTTGCAGCCGCTCGCCGCCCCGGACGCCGTAGCAGCCTCGATCAACGAACTACTGGGGCGCCTCGGTAGGCAGCCAGATTCCAGAGGCTGATCTGGGGCCGACGGTGGGCATAGCGCGGAACGCCGATAACTGACCTTCGGTCAGCTCCGCTTTGCACTGTCAGCTCCGCTTGGCGCGGTTTGCACACAGCGGTGAGGGGAGCAGTGCTGGGCCCGCGCCGGACGCCGCGCTGCCTGTGAGCGTGCCCGCGGCGAGTGTCGGTCGGGTTCCCGGCGCCTGCTGGCGCGCGCAGCGATGCCCATCCGAGCGGACCCGAGTCGAGGCCCAGCTGCGGTCCGTCCGTCAGGCCGGTAAGGCGCCCCTCCTGAAGGACAAAGACGCGGCGCTCAGTCCGCAGTCAGTCCGCAAGAGTCCGCAAAAAGGTCGATTGTGGCCAGTAGGAGCCAACGTCACCAAACGGCAAAATGCCAGCTCAGCCGCTTGTTCCGTTGATCATCGTCAACGTCCGAACACCCCGTCGACGTTCCGCTTCAACGTCTGATCCGCCCTGTACTTGCCGCTCATTGGCTTACGGGCGACCGTCGGTCAGCAGGAAGGTTGAGCGCGGCGGCCATCAAGCTGTCAGTGGCGGCCCGGGTGCGGTCCTCCGCGTCGGGCCACAGGTGCCCATACGTGTTCAAGGTCGTGGTCGCCGAGGCGTGCCCGAGGGCCCGCTGGACGGTGACTACGTCGCAGCCTGAGGCGATCAGACCCGAGGCGTAGAAGTGCCGCAGGTCGTGCAGCCGCAGACCGGTGACGCCGGCGGCCGCCGTGCCGGTCCGCCAGCGGTACCCGATGGTGTTCTGGTGCGGCGGCTGACCGGTTTCTCCGGTGAAGATCCAGCCGCCGTCCGGGCAGTACGCCGCGACGTGCGCAGCAAGCACCTCGACGAGCCCGGGTTCGAGGAAGATGGACCGTTCGCTGCCGTACTTGGGTGGTCGCAGCTCGACGGCGTCCTTGCCCGCACGTTGAACCTGCCGTGAGCCGAGCACATCGTCGGCCCTGATGTCGACGGCGATCGGGCGTCGATGGGGTGACCTCCTATGGCGTCGACTACGTCGGAGTCGACGGCGGACTGCCCGCGCGGCCGACGCCTCCGCGTACGCCAGGACCAGTCGGTAGGACCCGCCGAGAAGCGCATCGAAGTGCTCGAACCGGCCGGTCATCCGTCGGCGGTGTCAATCCGACTTATCGGGGGCGCGCCCGTAGCGCTCGTAGATCGCACGCGAGCCGAACGTCCTGGTCTCGACCAGGTCTAGCCGAACGTCTTCGGTGACCGGCGGCAGGAAGGGCGTGCCGCCACCGACGACGACCGGATTGCGGAACATGCGCAGCTCGTCGACGAGGCCGAGCTCGATCGCTGTCGCGGCCAGGCCGGCCCCGCCGATCGGGACGTCCTTGTCGGTCGCGTCGAGCGCCGCAGCCGCCTCCTCGGCCACCGACGCCTCGGCGAGCCGGGCGTTGCCCTGGACGCTGTCGAGCGTGCGGCTGAAGACGACCTTCGGGATGGCGCACCAGACGTCGGCGAACTCGGCCCCGAGCTCGTTGTCGCGCATCGACGGATCCGTCTCCCACAGCAGCATGGTCTCGTAGAGCCTGTGGCCGCACAGATGGCCGCCGAGCTCGCGTGTCTGCGCGATGTGGAGACGAAACTGCTCCTCATTGGGGACGGTCCACCCGAACGAGCCCGCGCGGTCGGCGCGATAAAGCCGTCCACCGAGACGCTCATCGAGTAGATCAGCATGGCTCGGCGGCCCGGGCGCGGGCGGCCTGACGGACCAGGTGGTCGCGCTCGGCGACGTCCGTGGCCCGACGGGCGGCATCTGCGTACGCCGTGGCGGCGGCAGGGAGGTCGCCGCTGAGCTCGTGCAGGTGGCCGCGGACGGCGTGCCACCGGTGCCGTTCGCCGAGCACCTCGCGCAGCCGGTCGGTCTCGCGCAGCCCGGCGGCGGCGCCGAGGACGTGGCCGACCGCGACCGCGCGCCCGAGCACCGCGGCGGGGTCCTGGCGCACCGGGTCGTCGGTGAGGGCGACGAGGTCGTCGTACCAGGCGAGGATCTGCGGCCAGTCGGTCGCCTCGGCGCTTGCCGCGTCGTCGTGCAGGGCGGCGATGGCGGCCTCGAGCTGGTAGCGGCCGGGGCGCTGAACGGCCAGCGCCGACTGGAGGACACGCACGCCCTCGGCGATCTCGCGGGTGTCCCACAGGCCACGGTCCTGTCGGTCGAGCGGAACGATGCGACCCGCCGAGTCGAGTCGCGCCGGGAGGCGGGCGTGGTTGAGGAGCATCAACGCGAGCAGCCCGCGCGCCTCCGGTTCCTCGGTGGCGAGGGTGAGCTGGCGGGCGAGTCGGATCGCGTCGCCGGCCAGGTCTGCCCGGCCCGCGTGGCCGGCCGTGTAGACGAGGTAGAGCACGCGCAGCACGACGGCGAGGTCGCCGGGGGAGTCCAGGCGGCGCCCCTGCAGGGCGCGCTTGGCGCGGCTGATCCGCTGCGCCATCGTCGCCTCCGGCACGTAGAAGGCCTCGGCGATCTCCCGGGTGGTGAGACCGCCGACGGCACGCAGGGTCAGCGCCACCTGGGAGGCGGGCGCGAGCTCGGGGGAGCAGCAGCAGAAGAGCAGGAAGAGGGTGTCGTCGCCATCCTCGGTGGCGCCGGGCCGCGGCTCGGCGTACGTCGTCACCTCGCGGCGGGAACGGGCGGCCTCGCTGCGGCGGGCGTCGACGAGCCGCCGGGTCGCGACCGTCGCCAGCCACGCGCGCGGGTCGCGCGGCGGGTGCTCGGGCCAGACCCGCAGCGCCTCCAGCAGCGCCTCCTGCAGCGCGTCCTCGGCGGCATCGAAGTCCTCGCCCCGCCGTACCAGGCCCGCGAGCACCCAGGGGACGAGGGCGCGCAGCGCGCCCTCGTCCAGCCGTCGCGTCGGCTCGTCGATCACGCCGGGTCAGTCGCCCGAGGGCGCCTCGGACATGATTTCCCGGACGTCGATCCACTCGTACAGCGGCTCCCCGCCCGGGCCGGGCTCGGAGGAGATGTAGGCCGCGAGCTCGACCGCGCGCTCGCGCGACTCGACGTCGACCATGTACCAGCCCGCCACGAGATCGCTGGTCTCGGGCAGCGGGCCATCGGTGGCGACGGGCGCGGCGTCCGGGCCGCCGTAGCGCACCCAGGTCTGCGCCGGCGTGAGCGCCTGCACGTCGACGTACTCGCCGTTCTCCTCGAGCAGCGCGCTGACGTGCTTGAGGAAGGC